>NZ_JAEQCB010000072.1:0-57733 GCF_020738785.1 Microcoleus sp. PH2017_05_CCC_O_A
TCGGATTCGACCTGTTCTGTCAGCCATGACGGAATTGCGATCGTTACATCTCCAGCATTGCACAGCTATGTTGAGAAATGTTCAGCGTAAAAGAATCAGATCTATTTATAGCCTTTCGAGCTTTCATATGAGGTACTCATGGGCATAGGGCATAGGGCATTGGCCTCCGTCATAGGTCTCCGTGGGCATACCTCACCACGCTTGAGAACCGCTTTATCAAGATCGGGTAAAGAGGCGATCGTAGGAGCGAGAATTCAGATCCGGGAAATAAAGTAGTCTTTCTACCACCATTTTACTGCCAAAAAAACCTATGGCTGCATTAATCCCATTGACGATGTTCGGTTTGATCCCGATCGTTCTTTACTTGTTTGTGAGGTTTCCGACTCAGCGGGCGGTAATTATCACTTTTGTGGCAGCGTGGCTATTTTTACCACAAGTTTCTTATCCCATCCCCATATTGCCCGCCTATACCAAAGTTTCCGCATCTTGCTACGCCATTTTGCTGGGTGTTATTATCTACGACACTGAGCGCCTCACCAAATTTAAGCCTGGCTGGCTGGACGTGCCAATCGTAATTTGCTGTTTGTCTCCAATTGTTTCACAACTTACTAATGGCGGTAGCCCAATTTCTCCGACTTTCAACCAAATCGTTACTTGGGGTCTGCCTTATTTTTTTGGACGGTTGTATCTGGGTAGTTTAGACGGGCTGCGACAATTGGCGATCGGGATTTTTGCAGGTGGTTTAGCCTACGTTCCTTTTACTTTATTGGAAGGGGTTAAGGGCCCACTTCTGCACCAAATGGTTTACGGCGTCAACGCCTTTGAGGACTGGGGTCAAGCAAGGCGCATGGGGGGGTGGAGACCTGTAGTATTTATGCAGCACGGTTTGATGGTGGGCGTGTGGATGATGACAGCAGCCTTAATCGGAATTTGGCTCTGGCAAACTGGGACGCTCAAAAAGTTTCAGGGCAAAAACATTAAGACTCTAGCAATTGTATTAACTATCGCTTTTTTCCTCTGCCGTTCTACAGGTGCCTATACTTTATTTTTTATCGCGTTACTCATATTATTTTGTGCCAAGTGGTTTCGCACTTCTTTGCCACTACTATTCGTAATTGGATATATAGCGTTTTATCTGTACGTAGCTGCATCTGGTCAATTCTCGAGCCACGACGTGATGAGCGTAATCAATCCCATATTTGGCGAAGAACGGGCCGCCTCTCTGAAGTTTAGATTTGACATGGAAGAGATATTAGGAGATAAAGCGCGACAAAGATTTATTTTTGGCTGGGGGGATTCGGGCGGAAACCGCGTATACGACGGGTACGGTAAAGATATCTCGGTCACCGATAGCTTGTGGATTATTGCATTTGGCATCAACGGTGCAGTCGGTTTAGTTAGTTTATTTGCTTCATTTTTACTTCCTGTTGTCGTCTTTGCGTTCAAGTATCCCGCCAGAACCTGGTCTCATCCGAAAGTAGCGCCCGCTGCGGCCCTGGGAGTAGCCGTAACTATGTATATGTTTGACTGTGTTTTGAACGCTATGGCTAACCCGATTTTTGCGGTCATTGCTGGAGGAATATCGGGTCTGGCTTTAAAAGCTCCAGAAAGTCTGAAGGCCAAGAAAACCATTTCGCCTTCGCCACCAAGAAGACAGTCGCTGGTTCACCAAAAATCAGGATGATTTTCAAGCTTTGAGCGCGCTCAAAGCTTGAAAATATATTGCATTCTCTAGATACAAAAATTCAAGAATCTACTATGTTTGTATTAAATCTAGTTGGGAAGTTGCAATCTCTTTCTCAGTTGGCTGAAAATTAATGTAATAAAATAAAATATCGACATTAATTGGCAAGGTTTCAAACATTAGCACCGGATTGTGTTTTGATTAAAACTGTGTTGCGAGTTGTAAACCAAATTAGCTTTATACACTTTTTCCTAAAAGCAGCAGATTCTTTACACAATCTTTAAACATTCTGACTGGACAGGTAGGGTGTAGGGCGATATACTAAAAAAAGTATATTCACACCCACGCCCAAGTAGTGAAAACACTCTTGCTGTATTGTGGGTTTATGGTTTGAGTTGTAGTTGAATATCAAGGCTAGATGGGAATAAAAAAATGAAAACAGTTAATTTATTGAATGTAGCGATAGATAACTTTACAATTACAGAGTTGTTTGAAAAACTAGATGACGAAGGTGGTGTCGTATTTACACCCAATGTAGACCACTTAATTAAGTTGCAATATGACCGCGACTTTTATGAAGCTTACAATACATCTAGTTATAGAGTCTGCGACAGTCAAATCTTGATGTATGCCTCAAAATTTTTGGGTACTCCTATCAAGGAAAAGATTTCGGGTTCTGACTTGTTTCCGGCATTTTATATGTATCACAAGGATAACGAGGACGTTAAAATATTTTTGCTAGGAGCGGCTGAAGGAATTGCCAGGAAAGCTCAGGAAAAAATCAATCAAAAAATTGGTAGAGAAATAGTTGTTGAAGCACTTTCTCCTTCTTTTGGATTTGAAAAAAATGAGGAGGAGTGTGAAGCAATAATTGACACTATCAATAAATCAGGAGCTACAGTTCTGGCGATAGGAGTGGGAGCGCCGAAGCAAGAGAAGTGGCTGGTTAAATACAGGAGTAAATTCACACACGTGAAAGTTTTCTTGGCCGTAGGTGCAACCATTGATTTTGAAGCTGGTTGCAAAGCAAGATCTCCGAAATGGATGAGCGAAGTCGGCATCGAATGGGTGTACCGACTGCTAAGCGAACCGAGAAGGTTGTGGAGAAGATATTTGATAGAAGGTCTGCCGTTTTTCCGCTTGATCGTAGAACAAAAATTAGGGTTTTATAAAATGCCTTTTGTTGACAGTTAAACCACGAAGCTAGAAGGGAAGGCGCTTGGGAAACACTCTTATTTACAAATCAATAACGTCAATGAATCTGAGTGTGATATCCGGCGTTTGAATTGAGTCCTGATAGATGGAATCTGTGGAAAGTGCGATCGCACTTTCTGCCAATAATATTCATTTTTGGTTTCAGGTGCAGGTAAAATCGGAAAGAAACCTTTGTTGCAAATCCCTAACTCGGGATTTAAATCATGAATCTGCCTTCTTTCTTGTGGTTGTGGAAAATAGCGGCGTGGTCAATGGGTGTGGCGCTTTTGGCTTACCTGTTGTTGGCCGTTACTGGAACGTGGATGTTTGCCGCCCGCAGCACGAAACAGCCACGCCCAAAATGGCTGCGTCCCTTTCATTTGGGGACTGGTGCGGGGATGGCGACTCTGGTAATTTTACTGCTCTTAATTGGCGTAGTCGGTACGCTCGGATACTATGGCAATTTGGGTCACTCAGCTCATTTACCGGCGGGGTTGGCTGTGGTGGCGTTGGTGTTGGTTTCTGTAGGAAGCGGGCTGCAAATTGGCCCTAAACATCCTTGGGCGCGTCCGCTACACATTGGCACTAATTTGGCTTTGTGTGGGGGATTTGTTATTGTGTTGCTCACAGGATGGACGATTGTACAAAAGTATTTACCGAAAGTTTAACGTTTGATTGTTCGGACTTCAGTCCTCTGATAAGAGATGCGGACTGAAGTCCTCACTACGAACCTGAGATGCGGACTGAAGTCCTCACTACGAACCTGCTACTTTAGCTATGAAATCTAAGATATGTTGAGCGGTAATCTGTGGTTTTTCTAAGTGGGGAACGTGTCCGCAATCCGGTATCCAAATTAGTTGGGAATTTGCGATCGCACTTTTAAATTTTTCTGCATCCGCAGTCCCTAATATTCTATCTTGTTTTCCCCACAAAATCAGCGTCTGCTGCTGAATTTGCGATAGTTTTTGCCCAAAACCGCCGTAACCTCCACTTTTGGTAAATGCAATTAAAGCTTGATTCCAGTTGGGCATTTCTAAGTGCAAAGCCGCGCAGGTTTGTGCGTCAACAGAAGCCAAAGTTTTGTCGAAATAAGCATTGACGCTAATTTTTTGGCGAATTATTGGGTTGCGTAAAAATGAAGTTGCTAGATATCCTAAAGGAGGGATTAAAAATTTTCCTTTATTAGATGTTACCGCAAAACCAGCACTGTCTATTAACACTAATTTTTTGACGGCTTCGGGATGATTGAGAGTGAAATCTATTGCTGCGGCACCTCCCATCGACGCGCCAACTAAGATTACAGGCTGCGAAATAAGGGTTTTCCAGAAATAGTAGAGGTGACTTCCAATCGCTTTTTGACTGAATGGCAAATCCGCGGCTCTTTCTGTAAAGCCAAAACCCAACAAATCAACCGCCCAAGTCTCATTTTTTTCGGCAAGCAGCGGCAACAGGCGGCGGTATTCAAATACGGAACTGTCGAAGCCGTGAATTAACAAAATGGGGGTGTTTCCGCTGCCTTGGCGCGCGTAGGTTGTGGCAATTGGCTGCTGGTTGAGACTCGTTGTAATTGCCTCTACTTGAATGCTTTTAGCTAAGGCAATTGAGGTAGATTCTGTGAGTTGTGCGATCGACTTTGGGAGAAAACTTGCTGGCATAATTCTTGATAAAGTGTGAATCGGTAGGGCCGATGCCTCCGCGATCGCCCCTTCCCCTCAAATATTTAAGTATATATGCTCGATCGCCTCCTACTTGAGGATTTAGGGCGATCGACCTCTGAAACCAGGATCTATATTTAGTCTCGTGGTGTCTCGGCTAAGGCTGAGTTGGTTAACTATATGTTAAAATATTTGAGAATAGTTGCTAATAATTCCTTTTTAATCTACTATGCTTAAGAGCAGTAGATATTGCTTCGTGGGGGTTAAAGCGCACATTGGCATCTAACGCAAGAGAGATTAAAACTACGAACTCGCCAAAAAATCGTCTTTCTGGGCTGGTTGGATGGCTGCGTCCGAAATATTAACAGGGAAAGAGTTCGCTGAAACTGGAAATTTAGCGATGTATACCATTGTGCGCTGCCAGTATTGAGAATTAATCTCAAGTCTGGTGCACAAGCAAGCCAAAGCAAAAAGTTACTAAAATCGATCGACAACCAGAAAAGATGAAAGAAAACACCCAAGAATACAGCCAACAAAACGAACAGCTAAACCCCAGACAGTTTGGGGCTTTTACCTTTTACGGCGAGACACCAGAAGTCTCTCAAACCGCAGAGGATAGCACAGAAATTCAGCCAGACTCAGCTCAAGGTAAATCATTCCCGCTAGCAATGGCAAGCGTTGGCGACAAGCTGCGGATAGTCAAACTCAAAGGTTCAGAAGGCACTGTGCGACGCCTCATCGGCATGGGATTAGTCCCCGGCATAGAAGTTCAAATAGTCAGCAATTCTGGGGGCTCGGTGATTGTGGGAATTGGCGACAACCGCATTGGTTTGGGGGCGGGTATGGCACAAAAAATTATGTGTACGAATTAACGGAATTAGCGGAATTGGAAATTGGGAATTGGGAATTGGGAATTGGGCATTGGGCATTGGACATGAAAAAAAGTTATTAAGCTGTTGCTTATTTAAACTGCAATATTCGGGGCGGTACTGCGAATCCACCCCGCAAGAGTTTGATTATTTCTTGACATACAGTTTAAATGCCACAACAGCTTACCAATGAACAATGACCAATGCACTTAATTACCAATTACCAATTACCAAGAAGAATGGGTTTAAAACCTCCTCGTTTTAGGGGGAAATAAAACAAAATTATTTACTGTTTCAATCCTCTTCCTTTTATGGAGAGGTAGCCCTCAAGCGGTCAACTGTCAACTGTCAACTGTCAACTGTCAACTGTCAACTGAATAACTAGCCATTACAATAGAAAAAAATGAACGATAAAAAACAACTGCGAGATTTAGCTGTTGGCAGCATCGGCCGAGTAGTTGGCTATGAGAAAACAGCCCGCGGTTACAAAAGTAAATTGTTAGCAATGGGATTGACGCCGGGAACAGAATTTACTGTTACCCGCCACGCACCCCTAGGAGATCCCGTAGAAATCCTAGTGCGGGGTTTCAAACTCAGTTTGCGGAAAGATGAAGCCAATATCTTATTTGTACAGGAAGTAGAAGAATGACTAAGCAAATCATTGGATTGGTGGGCAACCCCAACTGTGGAAAAACTACTTTATTTAATGCGTTGACAGGTGCTAACCAGCGAGTCGGTAATTGGCCGGGAGTAACAGTTGAACGCAAAGAGGGAAAATACCCTCACGACGGTTTTGTAATTACTATTGTTGACTTGCCGGGAGTTTATTCTATCGATGCCGAAGATGGAGATACCGGACTCGATGAATTGGTAGCGCGAGATTATTTGCTATCTGGCGAAGCTGATGTGATTGTGAATATTGTTGATGCTTCCAACTTAGAACGAAATTTGTATCTCACAACGCAAATTTTAGAGATGCGCGTGCCGATGATAGTCGCGCTAAACATGATGGATGTTGCCAAGGAACGAGACATCCGAATTAATGTTAGCAAACTCGCAGAACGCCTCGGCTGTATGGTAGTGCCGATGAGTGCTACGTCAAATGACGGGGTGCCTTTGTTGCGCGATGCTGTGAATAAGGCGCTGGTTAAGCCGATCGTACCATCTGCCTGTGTAGCTTATCCGGCTGTCATCGAAGATGCGATCGCCCAACTAATCCCGCATATCCAACAGCATAGCCCCAACCGCAGTATAGATGCCCGCTGGACAGCCCTGAAACTCCTAGAATACCAGGATGAAGTCGCCCCGGAACTCGCCAATACAGAGTTAGAAAAAATAGTCGTCCCGCACCGCCGCCGAGTCCACGAAACCCTCGATGACGACTTAGATATTATCATCGCCGACAGCCGCTACACCTTCATTCGCACCCTCACTCAAGGCGTCGCCGAATCTTCCAGAGAAGTCAAAGCCAATCTTTCCGATAAAATCGACCAAATTGTGCTCAACCGCTGGTTAGGCATTCCCGTATTCTTGATGGTGATGTACTTAATGTTCACCATTTCGATTAACGTTGGGGGAGTGTTTATCGACTTCTTTGACCAATTCTTCGGGACAATTTTTGTAGATGGTTTCGGCGCCCTTTTAGAAACTATCAAAGCCCCTGGATGGTCGATCGGACTGCTGGCAAAAGGTGCTGGTGGCGGGATTCAAACCACATCTACTTTTATCCCCCAAATTGGGATGATGTTTTTGTGTTTATCGGTACTGGAAGACTGCGGCTACATGGCACGGGCAGCTTTTGTGATGGACAGATTAATGCGATTTGTCGGACTTCCCGGCAAATCCTTTGTACCGATGATGATCGGTTTTGGGTGCAATATTCCCGGAATCATGGCGACGCGGACATTAGAAAATAAGCGCGATCGCACGATGACGATTATGATGAATCCATTCATGTCTTGTAGTGCCAGATTAGCAGTTTACGCCCTGTTTTGCGGCGCATTCTTCCAAGTGGGCGGACAGAATATGGTGCTAGGGCTTTACCTGTTAGGGATTTTAGCAGCAGTGCTCACCGGGCTAATCTTAAAAAACACCATCCTGCAAGGAGAAGCTGCACCCTTTGTGATGGAACTGCCGCCCTACCACATTCCTAAGCTCAAAGGCGTGCTGCTGCGGACTTGGGACAGATTGCAAGCTTTTATCAAAAAGGCGGGAATTGCGATCGTCATCATGGTAATTGTACTCGGATTCATGAACTCCGTCGGCACCGATGGTTCCTTCGGCAAAGAAAACAGCAAAGATTCAATTCTGAGTGCAGTTGGCCGCACAGTAACACCCGTCTTTGCTCCGATGGGAGTCACCCAAGAAAACTGGCCCGCTAGCGTCGGTTTACTAACAGGAGTATTTGCCAAAGAAGTAATGGTTGGCACCTTAGATTCCCTCTATACCGAACTAGCCAACGAAGAAAAAGTAGCCAGTGCAGAACCCGACAAACCAGAAGAACCGTTCAGTTTTTGGGGCGGTATCAGCAAAGCATTTCTCACTATTCCAGAGAATCTAACAAAACTTCCAGGCCAACTTTTTGACCCCCTCGGTTTAAGTTCGGCCAATATTACAGACCAAAAAGCAGCAGAAGAGGCTCAAGGTATTTCTGACAGCACCTACGGACAAATGTCTAAACGGTTTGGTTCCAATCAAGCCGCCTTTGCTTATTTACTGTTTGTATTGCTGTATTTTCCTTGCGTCTCCGCAACAGCAGCACTTTACCGCGAAACTAATTTAGGCTGGACAATATTCGCCGGTGCTTGGACTACTGGTTTAGCTTACTGGGCGGCAGTGCTCTATTATCAAGTTGCGACATACGCAGAGCATCCAGAATCTTCACTTATTTGGGTAGTGAGATTGGTAATAGCTATGGCCCTGACACTTGTGGGATTGAAAATGGCTGGTGCAATACGCCCCAAGCGGCGCGAAGCAATCAATTAAATTTATCCGCGTTCATCAGCGTTCATCAGCGGCAGGACTTCAGCATCAAGACCAAAGAAACCGGGTTTTTTACTTAATCTCTGGACTACAGCCAAGGATCATCCTAAAAAACCCGGTTTCTGACCTCGCTTGCGTCAGTCCTATTAACAAAGAAAGGAGAAAAACCATGATTTTAAGCGAAATCCAACAGTTTATTTCCCAAAATAAAAGAGCTTCTCTCGCCGACTTGAAACTTCATTTTCGGATGGACGGCGATGCTTTGCGCGGAATGCTGAACCGCCTCATCCGCAAAGGCCGGATCAGTAAAATGGCAGAAGCAAAAAAGTGTGGTGGATGTCATAGTTGCAGCGACGATGCTACGGAGATTTATGTGTGGGTAAATGCCGATAAATCCGCACCAGTAGAAGAACCAGTTTCTGCAAATTGTCATTAATCTCATGTTCGCTCAATTACCCGGAATCAACAAGGTTCGTAGTGAGGACTTTAGTCCTAAGATGAGGACTAAAGTCCTCACTACAAACAGCAATCACCCTCAGTCGCTCTCCCTCCCTCTTCCTCTTTCTTATCCTCTCTTTCTCTGCGCCATCTGCGGCCTCTGCGGTTAACTAAAAAAAATATTGTTCGCAAATCCAAGAAAATTAGGATACCATTTATTCAGACATCTGAATATATGTTCAATAATGATAATCATTCTAAAATCTTAAAGGAATACTGAATAATGACTCAAATTCCTTCCCTCAAAACGCTACAAACTAAGATTGGCGGAATGGACTGTGGCAACTGCGCCAAAACAGTAGCAGCAGGCTTACAAAAATTGCCCGGACTTACTGACATAAATGTAGTTTTTGCAACAGAAAGTTTGCGGTTAAATTACGATCCTCAACAAGTAACAGAAAAAGCTATTTTCGATCGCATTCAAACTTTAGGCTACACTATCGAACAGCCCTCCGCAGCAGTATCATCGAAGGAGGACTGTTGTTCGGGCGAACACCATCACGAACACCCTCACCAGCATTCTACAGTCCAGAAAACTCAAAAAACCAACCCAACTAACTGGGAATTCTGGCTTCGCAATCGCCGGGGACAAAGTGTCATCTTAGCTGGAATAGGATTAATTCTGGGATTGCTAACTCAGCATTTAGCCCTGACAATTTGGATATCGCGGGCTTTTTACGGTATCGGTATTATTGTAGCTGGATTTCCGATCGCCCGCGCGGGCCTCATGGAGTTGCGATTGCGCCGCGCCGACATGAATTTGTTGATGACAATTTCGGTAATTGGGGCGGTGGCTTTAGGCGATTGGTTTGAAGCGGCGTTAGTTGTATTCCTGTTTAGTCTGGGAACAACTTTGCAAACTTTCACTTTCAGCCGCACTCGCCATGCTATTGCTAGTTTGATGGACATAACACCACCGACTGCAACTGTCAAGCGCGACAATAACGATGAAGTGACGGTGCGGGTTGAGGAAATTCAAATCGGAGAAATTCTGACAATTCGTCCCGGGCAAAGGGTAGCATTAGATGGAGTTGTTGTAGCGGGGAATTCGGTGATCGACCAATCGCCAATTACGGGTGAATCTATCCCCGAAGATAAGGAAACGGGCGATCGCGTTTTTGCCGGAACCTTAAATCAAACGGGCTTTTTGGAAGTCAAAGTTACTCACACTGCGAATGATACCGCGGTTGCGAAAATTGTGCACTTAGTCGAGTCAGCGCAATCGAGCCGCGCCCCAACTCAGCAGTGGGTGGACAAATTTGCAGAGATTTATACTCCTATTGTGATTGCAAGTGCGATCGCGCTTACACTAATTCCGCCCTTAATTTTTGGTCAACCGTTCAGCGTCTGGTGCTACCGCGCCCTGGTAATGTTAGTCATAGCCTGTCCCTGCGCCTTAGTAATTTCCACTCCGGTTTCCATTGTCAGCGCCATCGGTGCAGCCACCAGCCAAGGCGTGTTATTTAAGGGCGGAAACGGCTTAGAAAATGCTGGAAAAATCAAGAGTCTGGCTTTTGATAAAACCGGAACTTTGACTGAAGGTAAACCTGTTGTGCAAAAGGTTTACGACTTGGGAGAATTGAGCGCCAGCACGGTATTGTTAATTGCAGCTTCTTTGGAACAAAAATCGGAACATCCTTTAGCTAAGGCAATTATTACCAAAGCGAAGGAAGCAGGAATCGAGTTAGAAACTCCCGAAAATTTTACGGCTTATCCGGGTAAAGGAATTGCTGCTAATTTTGCAAACAACCTCTATCTTGTCGGAAATCGTCGCTTATTTGCCGACCAAAATATCGAACTGGCAACATCAGCAGTCTCTCTGCTAGATGATATCGAGAAATTAGGGCAAACTCCCGTTTTAGTCGGCAGCAGCCGCGGTTTGTTGGGAGTGATTGCTTTGGCTGACGGCTTGCGACTGGAAGCTGCCGAAGCCCTACATTTGCTCAAACAGATGGGTTTGAACAATCTGGTGATGCTGACGGGCGATCGCACTTTTGTAGCTCAGCAAATAGCCCAACAACTCAACCTATCTGAGTATAAAGCAGAATTGCTACCAGAAAACAAATTGCAACAGATTCAAGAATTGCGAAAATTTGGGGCTGTAGGAATGGTGGGCGACGGCATTAATGATGCCCCCGCTTTAGCAGCCGCCGATATCAGCTTTGCAGTTGGCGGCATTGATATTGCACTAGAAACCGCTGATGTAGTGCTAGTTGGTAGCGACTTAAGAAAACTCGCCTATGCAGTTGATTTGAGCCGCCGTACCGTAAGTGTTATTCAGCAGAATGTAATTTTTTCGTTAGTCACAAAAGCGCTATTTTTGTTATTGGGAACTTTTGGATTTGTCGGGTTAGCAATTGCAGTGCTGGCAGATACTGGAACATCTTTAATTGTCACAGCAAATGGAATGCGACTGTTTCGCTCCAAGTTGAATTAGATAGGTAGGGTGCGCCAGTCGAGATATTTGCGATGAATCAAAAGCTAGTTTCTGACGCACCCTACAGATTAACTAATCTTAAATTCAGAAATCCGTATTAACTACCACACAAACAAGTGGCTTCTCTGATTCGGGATTTAATCGGCAAACAAATCACAAACTCTGCTCCCTCACCTATTTCCGAATTCACTTCTATTTTACCGTGATGCTTCTCGATAATCTGGTAAGAAATCGACAACCCTAAACCAGTCCCTTTACCCACAGGTTTAGTCGTAAAAAATGGGTCAAATAACCGATTAATCGTATCAGGGTCAATTCCATTACCGTTATCTCTAATTCTTATCACCACTTCATTTACTCCTGCCATTTCTGTGATAATTTCAATCTCCTTGTTTCGCAGATTTGGATTGCTCAACAGTGCATCAGCAGCATTGGATGCGATATTCATAAATACCTGGTTTAATTGCGATGGATAGCATTCTACTAAGGGCAATTTTCCGTATTTTTTAATGACTTTAATGGCTGTTTTAATCTTGCTGTTTAAAATTAACAGAGTGCTCTCAATTCCTTCATGAATATCGACTGGTTTCACTTCAGCTTCATCCAACCTAGAGAAGTTCCGTAGCGACAAAACAATTTGCTGAATGCGCTCGGTTCCCATTTTCATAGAAGATAGCAACTTAGATAAATCTTCTGATAAAAAGTCGAGTTCAATTTCTTCTATGCAGTCTTGAATCGGCGCTGTTGCATTCGGATATTCCTGCTGATAAAGTGTGAGAAGTTTGAGCAAATCTGTGGTGTATTGATTGGCGTGACAGAGGTTGCCATAAATAAAGTTAACTGGGTTGTTTATTTCGTGCGCGATACCAGCCATCATCAATCCCAAACTGGACATTTTTTCGGCTTGAATTAGTTGAGATTGGGCATTTTTTAAATCGTGAAGCGTTTGTCTCAGTTGGTGCAATTGTAGATTGAGTTTACCATCCCGCTTTTCTACTTGTTCTATCATACAGTTGAAAGCTTCTGCAAGTTGACCTAATTCATAGCCGGAAGGAATGGGTACTTTATCAGAAAAATATTCATTGCTTGCCATCCAATTCACATTTTGAGTTAAATCAAGGATTGGTTTTCCGATGATTCGGCTAACTACACCACCAACAATCGCGGCTAGAATTACTCCTGCCCAAAAGAAACTATCAAGCCTGTTAGATAAGGTTAATTGCGTCTGCTGCATTGTTGCCATTGGGCTAAACACTGCTAGATTTATGCTGTCGCCTATGTCTGACATTTCTACCGTTTTCATGATGTAAGATTGGCGCTCAATATCGATTTTCGTGGTCGATGTGTGTAGTGCAGGTACTTGCCAAGATTTTGAGCGAATTTCGGGAAAATTAGTAGCAATTAATTCACCGGATTTGAAGATGGCAAAGTAATTTATATTGTTAGTATCAATGTTGATTTGCTGCAATTGTTCGTCTGTCACTAAGTAACCGACGAGTACAGCACCAATTATCGTATTATTGTTTCTAATTGGTGCAAATCCTACTAGCAATGCTTGCGGTTTGCCATCAATACTGACGAAATTTGACTTTTCTAAGCCTTTAAGTGCTGAATTTATCGCTGCGCTATTGATCAAGTTCTTGCCTGTGAGCCACTCTTCTCGCAACTCTGCTACCATTTCGCCGCGCGCGTCTACTACCTTGACTAAATCCAATTTAAAAGTGGTTTGTAGAGATAATATATCTTGACGCAAGATGTCTGTGTCTTTTTGTTCTACTGCACGAATAACTTCTGGTTCTTCTGATAATAATTTGGCTTGTTTTGTCAATTGAGTCGATCGACCTTTGAAGTCTCGCACGGCTAAAGCTGCTTGATTTTCAACTTGATCGCGCACTCCTTTTTCGAGAGTGTTGGCAAATCCAATTTTGACTGTGTGTATCACTAACAACAATAGAGTGACGGATACACCTAGAAATGGCACAATAATTTTGAGGCTTAGCGGTACTCGAAAACGGCGGGCTTTTGGTTGAGCTGTTGTCGGGTTCGTAGGCGCAAGCCGGGGCGTAGCCATCGCACTTTTTGAATTTTTCACAAGTAGTTATTGAAAATAAGACTCATTAATATATGATAATACATTAACCAATACTCCGGACAGTTCTTGGAACGATACTACAAGCTTTACAGGCTAAGGATCATGAAAAAGTCGAATTAAATGCAAGTCAGGGGTGGACATGACTGTATTGATTAACCATAAATTGTAATTTATATCAAATCCGGTAGCATAGGAATTATTAACCGAAATTAGGAGACGGCACTGCCGTCTCCCTACAATTAATCGGGGTAGGGACACGGCACTGCCGTCTCCTCTATATCATTCCGGTGTAAGCGGAATTGATATTATTTATTTATATCAATAGTGGCGATCGATCATCTAGAACTTCAAGTCTAAAATCGGTTGGCGACTATGTATAGATAGCCAAAAATTCAGTATTTTTTCCCCGACTTCTTCCGGATAGAAGTGATGAAAAAAATGCCGCCCGTCTGGACATTCCCAAAAGCGATCGCCTTTTTTGAGAAATTTTGACCAGCGGCGCATGACAATAGGAGATACCACAAAATCCGTTTTGCTACTACATATCAACAAAGGTACTTCTACACCTTTATCGCTAGAATTAATCACCCTAAATAAAGAGTGAGGACAGGGAGAACAGGCTAAGTCATCCTCAAAATATGGTATAAATTTTTGATTGATACTTTGATTTTGGAATCCCAGCATATCGCCAACCATTTGACTTAAAACTTGTTTGCCACTCCAGGGAAAAGCTGAAAGATGCGTGTAGTAATGTGCTTGCCAATTAATCGCAGATGGCACACCCACACCTAAAAGTCCCAAAGAACTTACTTTGTGAGGATAGCGACGGGCATACATTAAACCAACTAATCCACTGGTACTGTGGCCTAGGAGGTGAATTGGGCGATCGCGCATTGTTAAAAAGTCGTGCAAAAGCTCAACAGCCATATCCAAAGAACAACCTTCGTCTTCAGTTTGTTCATATTCCCATATTTGCACGGGGACAGAATGATTTAAATAGGCAAGTAGAGAGCGATCGAACCAATGTAAACTCGGACTTACACTTAACCAAAGTACGTCATCTGAACTGAATTTCATCAATTTTAAGTTAGATATAAAGTTATTGAGAACTTAGTAGACATAACGTTGAAATGTAGCGTGGGCATTGCCCACTTACCCTGAATAAATATGTAGATGGAGATAGCAAGTCTGGATGTTTTGGCACAAACAAAACTTATTTCTTTGAACCGCAGAGGACGCAGAGGACGCAAGAGATGCTCATAGGTTAGCTGGTTGTGGGGCGGGTTCAGAGTATCCGCCCCAAAAATACAGGTATTTTGCAGTTTACCAAACTGCCCTACCGTTAATCCTATATCCCAAATTCTTTTTTGAGTTGAGATACCCAAGCTTTGACGCGCGCTTCCGTCATTTCAGATTGGTTGTCTTCATCAATAGCAAGACCCAAAAACTTGCCATCAACCACGGCCTTAGATTCATTAAAATCATAGCCATCTGTCGGCCAATAGCCAACAGTTTCACCGCCCTGTTCCGATATTTTTTCAGCCAAAATCCCCATTGCATCCATGAAATTATCCGGGTAACCTTCTTGGTCGCCAGTTCCCAAATAAGCTACTTTTTTGCCGCTAAAATCAATATTTTCAATTTCAGGTAAAAAACCTTCCCAGTCGCTTTGTAGTTCGCCGATATTCCAAGTCGGACAAGCGATAATCAGACATTCGTATTCGGCGAAATCATCATTTTCAGCGCGACCGATGTCATGCAAAGTTACGATATCGCCGCCAAATTCATCTCGAATAATTTCAGCTACAGACTCGGTTTTGCCAGTTGTAGTTCCGTAGAAAAGACCAATTGCTTTTGACATTTTTACTCCGAATGTGAAATTTGATAGTGCTTGAGATTTCTGATTTTTGAGTCAGAACTTGGCATTTCTTGCCTGCAATTCAGACAAAACCAGTAAACGCGATTGTGGTTAATCTGAGAAATTAGGGAGTCAAGGCAGCAAGGACACTGTTTTTTCATCTACTTAAAGTTGAAAATTCATCAACCAAGCTGAATCACTCATATCGGGGTCTGGTTCGCAGTCAATTAGTAACAAATTCAGTGTCGTTGTTACTTTTAGACTGCGCGGGATGCCGGCGGGTACAAACACAAATACTCCCGGTGTTAAAGTGACTGTTCGATCGCACACCGTGAGAGTTCCTACTCCTTCTAAGATGGCTATGGTGACATCTTTGGAGCGATCGAGGTCGGGTATTTCGGAATTTTGACCCAAACTCATCAGTTTTTGGCTGTCGGCAGGTTGCCCCTCGCTGATTCGCGAGGCTGACGCGGAAACTATTGCTGCTGTCACGGTGATTGACCTCCAGGTACTGTTAACTTCCGGTACTTATTGCAATTTATATTCAATAAGCTACCATGCAATTCCTGTAAAATATCAATAATTTAATATTAAGATTTGTAACAGAAAGCTGGCTATATGGGCTATAGTGGAAGAGAATACAGCCTTAAATTTAGACAGAGCGGTGGTTTTGGGCGATGTAGCGGGAATGGGCGATCGGTAAAATTACAAAATAATTGCAAATAATATGCAATTGTGCCTAAAAAAAATGGGGCGGGTTGTAGAGGGATTTGGTCGATCGCACAAATCTCTCTACAACCCGCCCCCTAATCACAACAGTCAACTATCAACAATTAACCGACTAATTCTTCGCCCCTACCCCAACATACATAATCGATCTATCCTCATTAATTTTGATTTTAAACAACCCAGACTTTTTGTAATCCACATAGTTAGCGATATTAGAGATTAGCACTTGAGAAACTTGTTGGAAACTTGCCGGAGAAGGAAATAGTTGCTTTCCACTTGTAAGATTTTCCCAAAAACCGTGCATCTCGCCTAAAACAGCCCCCATTTCTCCAAACATATCAAAACCTTTAATTTCAATCTTGTCGAAACCCGTATCCCGCATTACCGCAGACAGTTCCTCCGGGGTAATAAACTTTTCCCAATCGTGAACGCCTCGTTTAATTTCCTGCAAGGTATTTTCCATCAGTCCAATCATCACAATTTGCGAGGAAAAAGTTCGGTTGATTGTATCGAAAAAGAACACTCCCCCGGGCTTAAGAATTCTGTGAACCTCTGACACAACTTGTTTGTAATCGGCAACGTGTTCTAAAACATCCACGCAGATTACTACATCGAAGGTATTGTCCGTGTAGGGCATATTTTCGGCAAAGCCTTGTCTGTAGTCTATCTCGAAACCGCTAGTAACTGCGTGATTCTGGGCTGCTACAATACATTTGTGCGATCGATCTATTCCCGAAACCACAGCGCCCCTCTCGGCCATAAACTCGCAGGAAAAACCGCCGCCGCACCCAACATCTAAGGTTTTCAGCCCTCGCCAATTGGTCGCGTGTCTGTCGAAAAACTCAAATCTGGGTTTGTTTAGATGGTAGAGAGCATAGATTTTAGCATTTTCGTCCCACCAATTATCAGCATTTTCATCGTAAAATTCTAAATCGTTTTTTACTTCTGTTTTCTGCACGATTTTTTTAGTCCTGATTAGTGGAAGCTCTAGCAGCAGTTGTCAATCGCCACAGTTTTTTATTATAATAGTTTTGGCATAAAATTCAATCTGATGGATCGCGTTTCTATTATCATCCCAACCCTGAATGAAGCGACTTGTCTAGAACGTACCCTCCGCCAACTCAGCATTCTCAATCCTCCGGCTTGGGAGGTTTTGGTGGTAGACGGCGGCAGTCAAGATGAAACAGTGGCGATCGCCCTTACTTCCACAACCCGTGTTATTTTTAGCAGTATGCCGGGCCGTTCCGTGCAAATGAATTTAGGTGCCAAAACCGCCACAGGCGAAATTTTGTGCTTCCTCCACGCCGATACTCTAGTTCCCGACGACATCGTAACAGTCATCCAAAACACATTATCCGATGCCGAAATTGTCGGGGGCGGGTTTATCTCCCTGATGGCTGGTTCGCAGCACACAAGATGGGGTGTTTCGCTGCACAATTACCTTAAAACTTACTACGCGCCGCTGTTATTTCGACCTCATTTGTTTGTTAAAGGATTGCGCCTGCTGTTTGGGGATCAAGTTATTTTTTGCCGGCGTACAGATTTTTGGGAATGTGATGGTTTCGATGCCACGCTGCCAATTATGGAGGAGGCGGATTTGTGTTTAAAGTTAGTGCGACGTGGTAAAATTAAGTTGGTTAATCGAATAGTGCAAAGTAGCGATCGCCGAGTGGCGCATTGGGGCGAATTGAAAGCAACTGCCATCTATCTTGCGATCGGTTTTTTGTGGGGGTTTGGCGTTTCAGCGAAGTATCTCAAGCAGTTTTATGAAGACATTCGCTGAAACACAAAATCTGATTAAATTCCCAGAATGTACTGGCTGTATTTTTTGGGCAAAACTTTCTGCAACAGGTAAATAATCGCCAAACAACCGCACAAAGTGCCTGTCACTAAAAAGCTGAGCTTCAGTAGCGGATGTACGGGATCGATAAATTTATAAAACACTAACAATACATATTGCACGACAGTTGAATCCAGCAGATATATCGGGAATGAATACGCAGCCAAGAGTTTGACTAACCCCGAAACTCTACTGGGAAGTGCGATATTTTTAGAAAATGCGAGGATCGACAAGACGAACAAAATTGCGTATCCTTGGGCAGATAGTTTAAAAAACGAGCGGAAAAACCATCCCTCCGCCGTAACTCCGCTGAGCAGGTAATATTCCCAAATGCTTGCTAGATAAAAGAGGACTGTTGCTCCTAAAACTAGCATTTTTCTGCGTTCGAGAACTGGTTGAATTTTGTCATAGGCTGCGCCCAAAAATAGACCTGTTGAAAATGGTAAAATCCAACTGAAAATCCAGCGCTCCATCAAAGGTAGAGGTATTGATATGTATTTGAGAGCGCTCAAGTAAAAGAATATGGTAAAAATTGTTTGAATTGTTAAACCCAATCCCAAAACTTTGATGGGTTCTAAAAATCGTGATTTCACTAGCAGCCACCACCAACCGTAGCATTGAATAATTACAACGATGAAATAATAGGGAGGCATCACGGAGCCTGTCAGAATATTTCTGAGCAATGACAGTAAATCTATTTTTTGGAGTGAGTTCCAATTATTTAAGATGTACAAAGTTACTGACCAAAACAGGTAGGGTGGTATAATTCTTGACAGTCTTTTTTTGACTACCTGTCCGGGATTATTTTGATTGTCGAGTTTGTTAGTGAGGAAAAAACCGCTGAGGAGTAAAAAAGCTGGTACGCAGAACAGTTGAAATGTATCGATGGAGACAAACAAAATTCGGCGATCGCGAAATGCCGCAAACCCAGCATGAGTAATCACAACACTGACTATGGCTAAAGCTCGGATCGAGTCAAATTCCGCAAACCGATTAGAAGCTTTTTGCATGATAAAAAGTAGATTGCAAAAATTATGGTCAAATCAGAATTTTTCTGCCTGATGGATTTTCACCATAGCAAAAAATGGTATATTTGCTCCTATCTTCACAAAAATTATCAATATTCAAACAAGTCTTGCTATAGCAGTGGACAGTTGACAGTGGACAGTTGACAGTTGCACAGTACGGGAATCAAAGCATTTATGCTTAACGGGTATCGGCTCTATTCATGAGGTTATTTATCTGCTCCCCGCCCAGTAAGGATGCTGGGCCATTTCCCTGCCACTCGATCGCGCGATCGCCCGTAAATTCACAAAATTATCGGTAAGTCACACTTTGATTAAAGCAAGTTAACTAACCCTTGTTGTGATGGATGTGCGACGCAGAAACACTATCCAACTGATCTCGCCCATTGCGGATCACGCGCAGCATATCGCTCAGCTTGTGCTCAATATTATCGAGCACTTGGTCAGCATAATCGTCGGCGCCATTTTGAATTTCCTCGCATTCAGCGATCGCCCTGGTTCTCATTTCTTCCAGTTCCTCTTGAGCCTGGTAGCGAATTTGTTCCACTTCCGCCAGCGTCGCCTGCTGAATTGCTTCGCAGTCGAGCAAAACTTGCTGTCGCAACTGATCTGCTTCTATCTTCGCCTGCTGGAGCAGGCCCATATCGTTTAAAAGTTCTGCTGCTCGCTGTTCTGCTGCTTCTATCACTTCTTGAGCGTAGAGTTGGGCTTCTTGGAGCAGTTCGTCTTTGTGTCGGATGACCGTTTCGGCTTCCCCAAAGGCGATCGGCAAATTTAGCCTCACCAAGTCTAATTGATCGAGCAACTGTTCTTCATCCACCAGAGTGCGTCTGGTCATGGGAATGCGCGGGCTGTCGAGAACAATTTCCTCAAGCCGGTTCAATTCCCGCTGGATGTCTACTCCTGCGGTTCTGGTCTCGTCTCCGAAGGCGGCGGTGTTCTGAGGTGATTCGTTCTCAGTGCTGCGTCCGGTAGTGTCGGGTTCGATGCGATTTGGTTCCTGTTGGCGTAACATTTGTAAATATCTAGAGCGACGTGTTTCGGAACAAGATGATCTACGGAGCCACCAAACTTGGCGATTTCTTTAACTACACTACTACTTAAAAAGCTGTACTCGTTAGAAGTTGCCAAAAAAACTGTTTCAATTTCGCCCAGAAGGGTTTTATTGGTGTGGGCCATCTGGAGTTCCATTTCAAAATCCGTTAATACCCGGAGTCCCCGCAGCAGCACTTTGGCTTGTCGAATCTTAGCATAGTTTACTGTCAAACCCTCAAAACTGTCTACTTCTACGTTTGGCAGGTGTTTGGTAGAGCGCAGGATCTGCTCAATCCGTTCTTCTACGGTGAACAGAGGGGTTTTGCTGGGATTTTTGACTACGGTAACAATTATGCGATCGAACAGTTTAGATCCCCGCTCGATAATATCTGCGTGACCGAAGGTAATGGGGTCAAAGCTGCCTGGATAGATTGCAATCACTTGTTTGGCGGGGGAGGGGGAGAGGGGGGGAGGGGGAGAGGGGGAGATGTGGAAAACCTTCCTTTTTCCTTCTGACTGTCAACTGTCAACTGTCAACTGTCAACTGTCAACTGCCAACTGTCAACTGTCAACTGTCAACTGTCTTCTACTTTTTGAGGGAATGAGCTTTGTAGAAAGTTTCGAGGCTTTGCCTGTCGCCCACAAACCGCCAGTGCCAAGGCTCGTAACTGACGCCTTGGCGATTGTTTTTGGGGAAGGACATTTCAAAGCTGAAAGCGGTGGCATTGGCTTCTAGCCATTTGAATGCTTGGGTATTTTCAAAGCTGGGACTGAGGTTGGTATCCGGGGCGGAACCGTCACCAAGGTCGATCGCATAACCGGTATGATGTTCGCTATAACCTGGAGGAGCGCTGACTTCGGCTCGCTTGCTGGCATTTTGCCTGCGTTCAGCTTTTACATCAAAAAATACGTGTTGTTGGTCGTCTACGGATCGAAAGCCTGATATGGGAGCAAAATAGATTCCTGATGCGGCGGCAGCGTTGGCCATTTCCTGATATTTTGCTGCTGCTGAAGTGCGGAGTTTGATGCTACCGTCGGAGGTGACATTTACCAAGTCGGCGGCTGGTGCTTCTGGGTAAGGCAAGTGTCCCAGCAGGTTGTCTGGGGTGGCGGCTTTTGAGTTGGTAGCTGGACTCGGGGCAGTTCCAGGGGCCAAAGTCGCTGCTGCTGGGTTTTTTTGAGTTGGCTGTGCCCGACTGGTGGCTGGGAAAAAGTTAAAGTTGAGGTGCAGCCAGATGCTGACGCCAAAGGCGACTGCGGCCAATCCTACCAGTTTCCAAATCAGTCCTTTTTTCTTGGACTGACTCCCTCCTGCTTCTAGATATGGGTGGTCTCGTACTGCTTCTGGAATTTCGTCAGCGGCAAGCTCGGAGGCTTGCGGGGGTTTTCTCGACAGACTAGCGTTATCCAAGCCAGCTCCACTCCTGCACTTCAATAAGGCTCAACGTTACAAATTGTATATCTATCTGGGCGATCGAGCAGCTACAGTTGCCGTTGAGAATATACATACATACGATCTCTTCCTGACTCCGCCCTGTCCCATCCGCCAACTCTCGAATCTTTTACTTGCGATCGCGGGTGCGATGTCGCACTTGTTGACGCTGGTGGTGTTGGTTTATTTTAAGTGTAATTTGTTACTGTTTCACAAAATCTCACAATATTATCTGCGATCGACACATCAAACATCCGCGCCAATTCTAGCAGAGCGCCGATGTCAGCCATTGATCTGCTGGGCGATCTGCCCGATCGATCTGACGTAACGCTGAATTTTTATCTGGTTTGTACTTCCATAAAGTCGATCGCACTTGCTCGTAAATTATCCTACGGGCGATCGCCCAAAATCAAACCTTAGCAACCTCCACCAACACAACATCACTAACAGAACCTTTCTCTTCCCGTTCATCCTCGGCAACCGCAACAGATAACTTCAATCCCAGAGTATTCAGCCAATTAGCCAAANACCTCTTTCAAAGCTGATGGGAAAATCCCAACATCCAAATCTCCCTCTTCTTGCTCATTCAAAAACAGCGCGAGGTAGCCCGCTGCATATACTGGATCTTTGAGCTGTTCAATCAGAAACGGATGGTAAGGTACACTTTTAACCATTGTCTTGACTCCTGTATTTAATCCAATATTTCTTTGCTTTACGAATATCTTCGTCCTGAGTGCTTTTATCCCCTCCACACAGGAGAAGCACTATAGTTGTTTCTACTTGTCCAAAATAGACCCGGTAGCCTGGACCAAAATTAATTTTCAATTCCAAGACTCCTTCTCCCACTGGGCGGTAGTCTCCAAAATTACCTGTACTGACTCGCTTCAATCTCACATTAATCTTGAGTTTAGCTTGAGAATCCCGCAGAGCATAAAACCACTCATCGAAAGGAATCTGACCGTCTGACTTGACGTAACGCTGAATGTCTCTGGGTTGTACTTCCATAAGTGCGATCGCAACTACTCGCTGATCATCATAAAGGCGATCGCCCAAAATCAAACCTTAGCAACCTCCACCAACTCAACAGCACTAACAGAACCTTAACCCTGATTCTAGCGACGATCGCACCCCAATCTTGCAGCCGCCCGATCGCCCCTTGACTTCACATTCGCAACGTCGCCATCATTGCTCACGTCGATCACGGCAAAACCACCCTTGTGGACGCTCTTCTCAGACAGTCCGGGGTCTTCCGCGAAGGGGAAGAAATCCCAGATTGCGTCATGGACTCCAATGATATCGAGCGCGAGCGTGGCATCACCATCCTTTCCAAAAATACCGCCGTCCGATACAAAGAAACCCTGATCAACATCGTCGATACCCCCGGACACGCCGACTTCGGTGGCGAAGTCGAACGAGTTCTCGGCATGGTAGACGGTTGTTTGCTGATCGTAGACGCCAATGAAGGCCCGATGCCGCAAACCCGGTTCGTGCTCAAAAAAGCCCTGGAAAAAGGACTGCGCCCGATCGTATTTGTCAACAAGATCGATCGCGATCGAGCCGACCCCCACAAAGCCGTCGATAAAGTTTTGGATCTGTTCCTCGAACTAGGCGCTGACGACGATCAGTGCGAATTTCCCTACCTCTTCGGTTCCGGCTTAAGCGGTTACGCCAAAAAACACCTCGAAGACGAAGGGCTAGATATGAAGCCCCTGTTTGAAGAAATCCTCGACCACGTACCACCCCCAGTAGGCGACCCCAACAAGCCGCTGCAACTGCAAGTAACCACCTTAGATTACTCCGAATACGTCGGTCGCATCGTCATCGGCCGCATCCACAACGGCACGATTAGAATCGGTCAACAAGCAGTCTTAATCACCGAAAGCGGCGCGCTTGTCAAATCAAAAATCAGCAAATTGATGGGCTTTGAAGGCCTGAAGCGGATTGATATCGCAGAATCTTCTGCTGGTAATCTTGTCGCCGTTGCTGGTTTTGCTGATGCCTATATTGGCGAGACAATTACCTGTCCCAACGACCCGCAAGCGCTGCCTTTAATCAAGGTAGACGAACCAACTTTGCAGATGACTTTCTCCGTGAACGATTCGCCGTTCTGCGGTCAAGAAGGTAGTTTGGTAACATCGCGTCAAATTCGCGATCGGCTAATGCGAGAACTCCAAACCAACGTCGCCTTGCGCGTCGAAGAAACCGAATCTCCCGACAAATTCCTTGTATCCGGCCGTGGCGAACTCCACCTCGGAATCCTGATCGAAAATATGCGTCGCGAAGGATACGAATTCCAAGTATCTCAACCACAAGTAATCTTCCGTGAAGTCGGCGGTCGTCCCTGCGAACCCTTTGAATGTTTGGTATTAGACGTACCCGAAGAAGCAGTCGGCGGCTGCATCGAACGCCTCGGTCAGCGCAAAGCAGAAATGCAAGATATGCACGTCAGCAGCACCGGCCGCACCCAAATCGAATTTTCAGTCCCCGCACGCGGTTTGATTGGATTCCGAGGCGAGTTTATGCGCTTGACTCGCGGCGCCGGAATTATGAACCACAGCTTCCTCGACTATCGCCCCCTCGGTGGAGAAATTATCTCCCGTCGCAACGGAGTATTGATTTCCTTTGAAGAAGGAACTGCAACTACTTATTCACTGAAAAATGCTGAAGACCGTGGCGTATTTTTCATTACCCCTGGAACCAAGGTTTACAGAGGGATGATTATCGGAGAAAACAACCGAGATGACGACATGGAGCTGAATATTTGCAAGTCAAAGCAGTTGACAAACCACCGCGCCTCTGGCGGTGAAGAATTGGCGCAATTGCAAGCGCCAGTCGATATGAGTTTGGAACGCGCTTTGGAGTATATCGGCCAAGAAGAATTGGTGGAAGTAACACCAAAATCAATTCGCTTGCGGAAGGTGTCTAAGAAGTTGGTCAAACGCTAAAAAAATTAAGGGCTGGCAATTTTGCCAGCCCTTAGTGTCAACTTCAAACTACTGTATTTAAAGGCAATATTAAGCATTTTAACGCAATCAAAAATAGGTAAAAACGATGTCAACGGTTTATCGTTTAAAAGCCAGCGAACTCGATCTTAATTTTTTAGAACAAATCAAAGCGACTTTTGGAAATAAAGAGATTGAAATAATTGTCTCAGAATGCGATGAAACCGAATATCTTTTGAAATCGGAAGTCAATAAAAACAAACTGTTAAAAGCTATTGAAAATATTAAAGACAGGCAAAATTTAGTTGAAGTCGATAAAACTTTAATGCAAGTTATGGCAGAAATTTCCGATCGGGCCCAGCAGCGAGGCTTAACACCAGAAATTTTACAAGAGGTTTTAGCAGATAATTAAGATTAGTGTCTATAATTAGTTTAATTGTTTGTTTTTCTGGCATGAATTTCGCTTCTAACTGCTTCTACTTCTTGGGCGATCGTTTCCAAAGAAAGTTCATCGGTTCTAAAGGACTCCAAAAGAACTGCTAATTTACTGTGTTGTCTCTTCAAAATTTTAAAGATTCGATCACGACTGACTGTTTCAGTATTTTCGCCTTCTTTGATAGCATTTTCCATGCCTATATCTTCTAGGGCTTCTGTTAAAATTTCCGAAAATACTTTTTTGTGTTCTTTTACTAACTCAAAAATAGCTGCTTTGAGCAATTCTTTAAGCTTAGTTTCGTCTTGAGTAATTTCAGACATAGCTTTTTTTGTGCTATTTTTTTTAAGGTTTTAATTATATCACAAAACGGGGCAAATTTAGCCAACTTTAGTTCGCGGGTGGCCAGAAACCGGGTTTTTTCAAGAATTATTCGCTGCGCTTCGTAGAAGTGGCCAAAAACCCGGTTTCTTTAAGACTCTAAATCAACTCTTTTGAGCCAATTTACGACACTTTGAAGTAAATCGGAGTCATGGGGCGAGAAGGTTTGCAGGGGTGGATGTGGCGAGTCGGTGACGAGACAGATAGTACCGTCGAAGCGGGTAAGCGCATCGAGGAAAGTAGGGCTCAAACCTTGGGCGGCGGGGGATGTGGGGTCTTGGTAGAAGATGAGGATGGGGTGTTTGTCGCTGTGGCGGCGGAGTTGATTCCAGTAGGATTTGAGTTGGGGGAGGGTTTCGGGTTCGCCGTTGGGGCGTTGGGGACAGTTTTGGTCGAGGAATTGTTCGTAGATTTCGAGGGCGGGGTTATGGGTGTCGATGAATTTGCTGGTGTCGATGCAAATTAGCTGTAGGGAATCGATTAATTGTGTTTCTACAAGTCTGGCTTCAAGGATGTTGGGTAAATCTGCTAAATTGAGGCTTTGGGTGAAGGGGGTAGAACCGACTCCTGTTGTTTCTGGGACTTCTGGATGGGGTGTGGTGAGTTGATGGTGCCATGCTTGATAGAAAGTTGGGTAAGGCAGATTTTGGGCGCAGTTCCAGATGATTTTAAAGCTGTTTTCGTAGAGGTCAAAATTGGTTTCACGGGTTTTATCACACAGAAAGTGTTGCAAAGCAGAGACAACTGAAGGCATCTGGTCATTTTCCACAATTTTATTCAAAATGTCAGCGACTATTCCACGGGTATCCTCACCATTAGTTGTGGAGATAATTTTGATTAAATCAGCAATCGCCTCTGGGTTTCCTGGGTCAAGTTTATCCAAACTTTCTGCGACTATCAAACGGGTATCCTCATCATTAGTTGTTGACATAATTCTGACTAAAGCAGCGATAGCCTCTGGGTTGCCAGGGTCAATTTTACCCAAAATTTCAGCGACTCTCCAACGGGTAGACGCATCATTAGCCGCCGAGAGAATTCCGATTAAAGCAGCGATCGCCTCTGGGTTTCCTGGGTCACTTTTACCCAAAATTTCAGCAATTTTCCAACGGGTATCCTCATCATTAGTTGTTGACATAATTTCGATTAAAGCAGCGATCGCCTCTGGGTTTCCTGGGTCACTTTTACCCAAAATTTCAGCAATTTTCCAACGGATATCCTCAGCATTAGTAGTTGATAGAAGTTTGATTAAAGAAGCGAGTGGCAATTTTACCCAAACTTTCAGCGACGATCCAACGAGTATAATTATCATTGGTTGTTGAGATCATCCCAATTAAAGCAGCGATAGCTTTCGAGTTTCCTGTCGCAATTTCACCCAAAATCTCTGGGACTATATGACGGATATGCCAATCATTAGCCGCTGAAACAATTTTAATTAAAGCAGCGATAGCTTCTGGGTTTCCTGTCGCAATTCTACCCAAAACGTCAACGATTCTACGACGGATATCTTCATCATTAGTCGCTGATAGAATTTTGATTAAAGCAGCGATAGCTTCCGGGTTTCCTATCGCAATTTCACCCAAACTTCCTGCGACTATCCGACGGGTATGCCAATCATTAGTCGCTGAGAAAAGTGCGATTAAAGCATCGATAGCCTCTGGGTTCCCTTTGGCAATTTCACCCAAACTCCTAGCGACACTCTGACGGATATCCTCATTAGTAGTTGCTGACAGAATTGGGATTAAAGCAGCGATCGCGTCTGGGTTGCCTGAGTCGATTCGACCCAAACTGTCAGCCACACCCCAACGGGTAGACTCATTAGTCGTTGAGAGAAGTTGGATTAAAGCAGCGATCGCCTCTGGATTGCCTGGGTTAATTTTACCCAAACTAGAAGCGACTGTCTTACGAATATCATCATCAGTAGTCGCTGAGATAATTCTGATTAAAGCAGAGATCGCCTCTGGGTTGCCTACCGCAATTTTACCCAAAATCTCAGCGACTATCCGAAGGGTATTGTTATGTTCAGTATTTTTCAGTAAATGAATGAGTTGGTTGACAGCTATACTATGGTTAGTCTGTAACAGTGCTGCTCTTGCTCCCTCTGCAATTGGCTCTAAAAATGTCTGCCATTCTTGTTTTTCAATGTTGAAATAACCACATCCCCACTTAATGATTGTTGGTACTATTTCATCAGCCCGCGAACAATCTTTAAACTCACCTATCCCCGCAGCAGCTAGAAAAAAGGCTTGATATCCATAAAAATCATTGCACTTATCCTTAAACTCTACCAGTGCCTCAATAAACTCTTCCTTCTGCTTCCGATTCACACCCTCCAGCCCCAACCACAGCAAAATCACCTGCTTCCACTGCGCTTCAAAAATCCGATATTCCTTCCCCACCACCGAAAAATTAACATGATTCCGAGGTAAAAAATAATCCCAATCATCCACCGCCAACGCCGCAAAATACTCCTGAAACGTCGCATGATAAAACGCATAAACAGATTCTTCCGGTTCATCAAAATCGATACCAACCCGATTCAACCATCCCAGAGATAACGCCAATGATAATAAAGAAGTTTCATCGCTTCGATCTCCCAAATACTGACTCACTAACTGATAGGACAAGCGAAAACGACTCGATTTGCCATCAATTGCTGCTTTTGCTAATTCTCCTAACCCTTCATGTAAAAGTTTCTGACACTCTTTCTCAGTTTTGCCACATAGCTTTTCATATATTTCGATAATCTGCTCTTTCCAGCGATAGAAATACTTAATAAAACTGGCATATAATTTTGCCTGAGTATCCGGTAAAGTTCCCTGTCTCAAACTCCAAATTTGACACAACATCCACAACCGCAACGGATTTTGAATCAACTCCTTCAGACGGGAATTCTCCGACTCTGCTAATTCCGCCTCCAAACTCTCCCCCGTCGCAGCATCCCCCATCCCCGCAAACCAACGGCGAATATACTCCGTCACTTGTTGGGCATTAAACTCCAAATTGCGAAACACATCAAACCCCGAAAAAGCATTTTTATCCGCCTCCCAAACATTCACCCGACAAGTCACTACCACCCGCGCCGCCTGCACCCATGTCCTTAATAAGTCTTTCCCCAACTGCTGCATTCCTTGAGTGTGCGTCATTTCATCCACACCATCCAGCAACAACCAAACCCGACTCATTTGTGGTTCTAAATCGCGGCGCGTCACTCCTCCTGGACACCCATACAACCACACTTTTTCCAAATGCTCACAGATACTTTGCGCACCTAATTCAGCTAAATCTATCCAAATCGGCAATCCCAAATCTTTCTCTAAAATCCAATCCGCAATCTTCTGCAACCGCGTGGTTTTCCCCGCACCCGGTTCGCCAATAATCGCAATTTTTCGCCCTTGACTGATGTCGCTTTTCCCTTGTCGCAACACATCCTCAAAAAAGCGTTCTTCAGCAATGGGAATGAGTTTTTCTGTTTCCTTTTCCTTTTCTTCCTGCTGATTCCTTGGCTGAGGTTTGGGTTTTTGGCGTTCGACAATCGCTAAGGGAACATAAACCGCATCCAGTTGCGGCGTCATCCCGCAGGCGTTGGTAAAGGGGTTGGTGGTGAGTTGCTGTTGGGCGAGGTTTTGGCGGCAGATTTCTTGCCAGTTTATGGGTGCTTCTTTAGGTTTAGGAGTTTCATGGGATATCTCGACTGTGAGAGATCCAATTATATCTTTCCACTTTTCCTCAATTACTTCTAAATTTTTTTTAGGCTTAGTTTGATGATCCAGTTTGAGGTGAAATTTCCAAAATCCTTGATTTCTTGGACTGTCTTTGAGTTCAAGTATACCTAAGTCTTTCAGACAGTCGAAAACATCTTGGATTGCCTCTCCTCTTTTCTGGGCGTTATCGACATTCTTTTCATCCTTGGGTTGAGAAAGTTCTAACACCTTTCCGAAACATTCCACCAACGTCCATAAATCATCTTTAGTGATGCCTTTGTCAACGGTTTGGGTTCTGTTGTTGCGTTTTTGCTGAATTTTCCCCGATACCAGCAACTCATTTTCCTTTACCCATTCCACGTTGAAGGTAGCTTTCAGCTTATCCCCCGGCACGGCAATTTCCCCATCCGCGAGGGCGAGTAACGCCTCAACCAGTGTTAAGACGTTGTTTTTTGTGGTGGCGTTTTTCCCGTATTTTCGTGCCATCGCTACCTTTTGAGTAAAATTCATCGTCGCTTGGGCGAGTTTGCCCAAACCAGTTGGTTTGCCCAAGCGCTTAACCCCGATTATACAAGGGTTTCAGAATTTTTGCTTTTTGCTTGCTTGGGTAAAAGCCCAAAAAAACAATTTACCTCATAAGCACAAAACGAGGTGAATTATGGCTACCCAGGAAGACAGAATCAAACAACGCGAAGCATTGGAAGATATCCATGATAACTTTGTGCAACCGCATATCGATCAGTTGATTGAAGTCAGCACGCAGTCTTTACCGAATATTGATGTTGCGCTTCCTGGGTTTTGCTATGTGTCGGGATGGTTGGTTTTGGTTGTATTGTATTGTTTTTGGATGCGCTACCGAATGTCATCAAAATAGTAAGTTGAGGTTATTTAGTTGTTTGATGATTCGGCGGTTGAAACCGCGTCTACAAAAACGAAGTCTGCCTCCGCAGACTAAGAGGTAAACGGTGTATTTAAAACAGGTTTGGTATAGTTTAGCATTTTGCCAAGAGTTACAATGTCTCTGGAAAGGTATGAGGCAGCATTGGCAAACACCCAAAATGATTGGGAGAAAGTTGATTAACCTCATATATTATAGGAGTCAACAATGGCATAGATATTCAGTACCAACATAGGAGGAACTATTCGATATTTCATGTCAATTGACATATCGGGCTGCGATCGCACGCTGAACTAAGTCACACAATATGTTTTAATTTATATTTGAGCAAAATCTAGACAAAGCCAGCCATGAGTCCAAAATCCATAGCCGTGATCAACTTCAAAGGCGGTGTCGGGAAAACCACCGTCACTTGGAGCCTGGGAAACATTATATCCCAAAGCACAGACCTAGAAGTCCTTATGTTAGACTTAGACCCGCAGATGTCGCTCACAGAGGCGATCGGGCTTAACGAAAATACGGGTCATTTAGACGACAAATTTGGCAAGTGGTACGAAAAATCTCTCAAACACAGACTCACAATTTACGACGCTTTAGAAGTCTTTAAAAAAGCCGGACACAACTTTAAGTTTCCCGTTGGTTTCGACACCATTTATCAGGTTGACGAACAATTGCATTTTGTTCCTTCAGTCGAAGAATTGTATTGGTTGGATCTAGATGGATTTGAAGGGAAAAATGTTAAAGACTTTATCCGCCAATTCATCGGTAAAATAGCCAACTCTGCTAATCTCCCAAAATACGACTTGATGCTTTTTGACTGTTCACCTTCCTTCAGTCTCCTCACCTATAGCGTACTCTCATGCTGCGACTTAATATTAATTCCAGTCAATCCAGATTATTTTGGTTCTCGGGGATTGAGTTTAGTTTTGAACTCGCTCCAAAAACGGATTGAACCTTACCCGTTTCCCAAAATTGCGGTATTTATGAATAAAGCTAAAATCTATGGAGGATTGCTGACAAATGAAGTTCAGTTTTATATGAGAGAAGTCAAGAGACTTTGCGCTGAAATATCAAAAGATAATAACATAGAAGTCAGATTTTTAGAATCGACAATTCGGGAAAGTGTCGGTCTAAAACGAGCGATTAATGAGGGAGAACTACCACGAGAATTAGTTAGAGAATTTGAACAACTATGGCGTGAGTGTGAGGAGTATCTAAAGAAATGATTAGAAAAGATATTTCTGCTGCTGAGCAAGAAAGCGGGGGGTTAGTTGATGAAATTGGCGAACTTAAGGAAATCTTGCGTGAGGTCTCTAAAAAATTAACCAGGATTGAGACTCAAGTCAAGCGGGGAGTGCTTTCTGGTAGGTCAAAAACTTCTGAGTCAGCTACTATTGCTAATGTTAGTAAATCTGCTAATTTATCGATCGGAAATGTTCTCGAAGCTTATGAAGAATTGCGTTTACAAGCTAAGAATGGTAATGAAGAAGAGGTGAGTCAAAAATTATTGGCTATGAGTGCAACTGACTTGAACTTGATGTGTTGCGAGTTAGGGATGCCGCCCACCAGCAAGAATCCGTCCCGTAAAAAAATGTTTGAGCTAATTATTGGTAGAATTAAACAGAGTTTGAGGCTGTCGCGACATATCGATCGGAGCTATCTTTTTTGCTTTCCACTCTCCATTGTCAAGAGGATCAACTAACAAAATGCGTTTGCATAAATTATTGCGACTTAGCTCGATCGTCCTGATCTCCCTAACACTCTCGATCGCCTTATTTTTGGGTCTTCAGTCCCCTCCGACAGCCGCAGCCCAAAAACCAAGCATACTGGCGTTTGTGGCTCTCCAGAGGCGCGGCAGTGAGGTGAAAAACAGTTTATTTTTGGTCAATCCTAACGGTTCCTCCCGCCGCGAACTTGCGCCAAATATAGATGTTGGCTATGCCCTAGTTTGGTCTCCCAACGGTCAGCGGCTGGCTTTTGTTGGCGGAGACAGAGACATCTATACAGTCAATGCCGATAGTTCCGGGTTAACTAAACAGTTTGCTGGGGAGTCTTGCAAAGCAGCTAGTTTTGAAATAGCTTGGTTTTCTAACAGCCAAAAATTTGTTTTTGCCCGTTCTTGCGACGGTTTTACCTCTGATAGTTCTGGCAGTCAATCACTTTATATAAGCGACAATTCGGGGATTAAAGGAACTAAATTAGTTCGGAATTGGGAAGTAGGAGGAGAGCCGCCTAAAACAGAAATTGCCTCGGCATTCTACCTTGCTCCTGACGGCCAGCAGGTAGCATTTGTCAAGGATAAAAATATCTACAAAATGAATACTGATGGTTCGGGAATGACCCAACTCACTAAAAGTCCCGGCGAATATACATCGGGCGGAAGTGAACTTGTTTGGTCTCCAGACAGCACAAAAATTGCTTTCTGGTTTGGCACCTATCCCCAACAGCAAATTTACACAATTAATGCTGACGTAACCAACCTCAAAAATTTGACGAATAACCCGCAAAATCAAGTATACAATGTCAAGCTGTTTTGGTCGCCTGACAGCAGCCGCATTGCCTACTATCAGGGGAAAGCGGGCGATGTCGGCGGCGAACAGCAGGATATTTGGGCGATCGACATTAACAGCGGAACCGCCAAAAATCTCACCCAAAAACCCCAAAACTACGATGCACTTTCCTGGTCGCCCGATGGCAGGAAACTTCCCAGCTAAATCAACTAGCTCCCCGCCTAGGAATGTCTGGAATTTCTGAATTAGCTTGGTCTTATGACAGTCAGCAAATTGCTTTTACTTTGAATGAGAATACAGGTAACAAAAGTAATTTGTATGTAATTAATCGCGACGGTTCGGGATTAAATAAATTGACCAGCGACAAGGATTTAAATGCTGGGAGTCCTGTTTGGAAACCACAGTAAAATTACAATTTATATCATGTCCGTTGAAACTACAACACTACAAATTTTTCTGGGCTTACACAAGTCGCATAACATTGGGGTTAATTCTTAGGTATGTAGTTGCGCTTCAGCGCTCTTGTTGATTCTCGAAAATAGCGCCCAAGCGCAACAACGTACCTTTGCATAACATTGGGGTTAATTCTTAGGTATGTAGTTGCGCTTGGGCGCTCTTGTTAATTCTCGAAAATAGCGCTAAAGCGCAACAACGTACCTTTTTTGTCAAATTGGAGCCGATGCAATAATTTTTTTCTCCTTAAATTGCTGGTGAACTTCCAATTCATGTCCCTCAAGTTCCTGGTGTTTCTCATCCTGCACCTGTTTGTCAATTTTGGGCAACTTTAAAATCGCCCCAGCCAAAACCCAGTAATACACACACACTGGATCTACATCCAGCGGATAGTATTGAGGATAGATGCTAATAAATCCCACAAACACCCAAAAACTAGCTCCGTAACTCCGCAAACTTTTGTCCTTGACAGAACGGTAAGCTCTAAAAGTTAGAAAAGCCAAGTGTAAAAGCATGATTTGAACAGCAATCATTCCCGGATAACCGAGTTCGTACATCAACTTAGGTTGGAAAGTTTCAATTAGCTGTGTAGCACCAAAGATCCGCGTTGAATTAGTCGCTCGTCCCACACCTCTACCAAGAGGTCTGTCAATGATAAAATTGTTGCTCTGCTCGAACTGATTAAAAATAAACTGTTGGGGCGGTGCAGCGTTCCAGCGGTTAACAAAACTATCCCACCGCTGTTCGATTATTCCTGGGTTAATTGCTGCACCGACAAAGAGCAGAATTGCCAGTCCTGCACCGATGGGAATAAATCGTTTTAAGTTAACTAATTGACCTGTAAGAATTAGCAGGATGGCTGTGGCAACTGGAACCATAACTAACGCAGCTCTTTGACCCGAAATAACTGCATTTGCAAATACTAAGGCCATGCCAAATAAACTGATAACTCTCCACCAGAATGAAGGATCGCAAAAGGCAGAGGCAAAGGTTAAAAAAGCATTAGAAATTAGAAACCACGCCCACTGCCAAGGTGCGACAAAAGTTCCCGGCAAGCGGATAAACTTGACTTCTGGACTGAATACCAAAGAACCGCCGACAAAACATCTAGCTTGCAGAGTTGCTTTATATAATTCTTCTCCAATCATGCCTCGGGTACCCGCACATTTTCCGCTTTGCAGCAAGAGGTACTGAATCAAACCGAGAATGCAGCAAACGATCGCCAAAACTACGTGCATTCTACCAAAAAACACCAAATCCTTCTTAGTGCGGAGCAGATAATAGGTACAAGCAATCAGCGGTATGTAACCTATCAATACTTTTAAGCCGAGAATTCCTTGTAGAATTGGTTTGTCGCCCTTCATCGGGTTTAGCTGCATCTCCCCGTTGACAAAAATTAAAGTCAGCATTGCCATCATCAACAGGATGCTGAAGGTAGAAAGCATTTGTTTGGGAATGAACAGAGGCAACTGTTTCTTTTTGCAGCTTTGAATGAGGGCGATGAGGGCTGGTATGTAGAAGGCGTCTTTGGCTACTTGAAATGCAGCATTCCCGCCACCAATTGCGTAGGTAACTGTACCGCTTAAAGGCAGGTAAATAAAAAAAGCCCAGAAAGCTGGACGGGGGTATTTGTAGGAAAGTAGCAAAATGGCTATGGCGGCGCCTCCGGCAATAGCAATCTTAGCGCGAACCACGAACAACAGGATGATGCTGACAGCAACACTGATTAAGCAGCTTATGACGATCGCCTGCGCTAATTCATTGCGCTTTTGTGAAGTTTTGCGTTTTTGTGCCGCTATTTCTTTTTTGCTGGACGTTGTTGTTTTTTCGCTGGGCTTTTGTTTGGACTTCTTAGATTTGCGCTTGGTTTTAAACATAACTGATAAAAGGCACTTATGTAGAAGGCAGAAGGCACTCACAGGTAGAAGGCAAAATGTATATCAGAAAAAATATTGCGGTAGATGTGGTTACTTATTCTTAACGTCCTAAATGCGGAAAAATTGGGGTCAAGATGCTGGGTGCGAGGCGGGCAAAACTTACACTCGCGACCTTGTAGAATATAACTGCTGCATCTATAATATACAAATCTCGAAAGCATAATTTTAATCGATCGCTCAAATCGATCGCAGAAACTGGATATGAAGTTAAACAAATTGGTATCGATCGGCATTGCCCTAGTTTTAGGAGCAAGCGCGAGCATATTATCTAGCAGCAGTAGAGCATTCGGGGCCGAAAAAGTTGTCCTGACATTTGGCCCGATCCGCCAAGCCGTCAATATCAGCGACTTAGAAGACTTTGCTAAAGATGGCACGACGACGCCAACCCTCAAACAAATTATCGGGTTCTCCAAAATGGATCCAAAAACATTGCAGGGGTTGATCGGTTTACAAATCGGTTTAAAGCCAGCTAATCTCGCCCGGATAGTTTACAGCACCCCAGGCGAAAAAATTACTGATGAAATTGGTCAAGCAATTCGGACTCAGCGCCGCACAGAAGGTGGCAAAGCCATGCGGGCTGCGCTGATTCTGGCAGCCGGCGACGATGGTAAGGTGTCGCTGTTGGAAATCTTGAAAAAGTATCCTCTCCCGGAGGTTTACGTAGATGTTGCCAGCATTGCTGCGACTGTTGGGAAAATTCAGGGTTTGGCTGGAAATATGGGCACCCTACTGCAAGATTCCAAGGGCGAGACAAAGGGCACAACTCAGACAAAATAGCACTGAAAGTTCGATCGCACAGGTTTGTAGTGAGGACTAAAGTCCTCAGACTTTTTTGGCGGACTAAAGTCCGAACGATCAAACTAAGGAATGAAAATTAAATAATACCATTTATCTAAAATTGTGCAACACTCTTCGACCCCCCCTAGCCCCCCCGCTGCTTTGCGGGGGGGACAAGAATACTGTTGCATTCTTTTTTTAAATTGGTATAACTTACAGTTTTTATTGTTCTTGTGGGATGGGCGTCCCGCCCGTCCCGAAAAGACGGGCGGGACGCCCATCCCACAAACTTGTGTAAGTTATTAAAAAACTCCGAACGATCAAACTAAGGAATGAAAATTAAATAACTTACAGTTTTTATTGTTCTTGTGGGATGGGCGTCCCGCCCGTCCCGAAAAGACGGGCGGGACGCCCATCCCACAAATTTGTGTAAGTTATTAAATTTTCGTTCCTAAGAAGCGCGGACTAAACTCCGAACGATCAAACTAAGAAGCGCGGACTAAAGTCCTTACTACAAACCAAAAAACGCGGACTAAAGTCCTTACTACAAACCAAGAAGCAATTAATTTTTCTTGAGCAACTTCTTGAGCAACTTGGGAACCTCCGAAGGCCGAGCAGCTACGGGTATTTCCGCCTCTTCAAAGGCAGCCATTTTGTTCTCTACCGTAACACCAAAGGCTTTCTGGGCAGCAGCCCGAGAACTGATCAGGATGCCGGCATGGCCCAAGGACGGGCCCTTGGGAACGTAGCGGCCTGCCAAATAAGCAACCACAGGTTTGTCGATCGCCGAAGCGATGTAAGAAGCAGCAGCTTGTTCGCTCCAACCGCCAACTTCCCCAATTAAAACCATCGCCTCCGTACTGTCATCTTCGTCCAAAAGTTGCAGCCACTGCATAAAAGAAGAACCCACAATCGCGTCGCAGCCAATACAAACCGCCATCGACTGTCCCAAACCTGCCTCAGTCAGTTCGAGAGCAACTTCGTAAGTCAAAGTGCTGCTGCGGCTGATTACCCCGATCGAACCCGGAGTGTAGAATTCCTTGGGGTGAGTTCCCAGCAGCAGTTTGTCAGGGACAATAATCCCCGGACTGTTGGGCCCGATCACTAAAGTTTCTGTGGCCTCTGCCTTTCTGACTAAGCGCACCATATCCAGAGGAGGCACTCCCTCAGTGACGATCGCGATTTGCCGAATTCCTGCCGCGATCGCTTCTAGAGCCGCATCCAGCACCCAGTAAGCGTCTACCAAAATTACCGTAGTGTCAACATGACCCACTGTCGCCACAGCTTCTTCTACCAAATCAAAAATCGGAATTCCCTCCAACTCCTGCCCTCCTCTACCGGGACTGACACCGGCGACTACATTAGTGCCGTATGCTTTCATCATCAGGGCGGCGCGCGTTGAGGCGGGAGATTCTGTAATGCCCTGTACTAGGACTTTGCTTTCAGGAGTTAAATTCATTTTTTCCTAGTTAAAACTCGATCTTTCAAAAGCAGAAGGCTTTCATATGTTGTCCAGAGTTCTCGTTTTGCCGATCGACTGTCGCTACTTGGCAGATGATACAGCTTGAGCCGCAGCTTCATCTAAAGTGCTAGCTAGCTGCACGGGCAACTGTCCGAAACGCTTTTTAACAGCATCAGCATCGATCTCTACCAGGCGCAGCACAACTTGAATGTGCCGGTTGGCGCGAGCTTTTCGTTCCAAATAGCCCGCTATGGCGGTGATGATTTCCTCGCTCTTGGAAGCACTGTCCAAAATATTTACAAGTATCACCTTAACGCTTTTATCCTGAGCGACCAACTCCAGACCCAACTCGGTGCGATCGCGCAGGGCATTTACTGCATCGTAACGATCTAAAGAACCCAGGTTGACAAAATTAGCCGGTTTTCCTCGTTGGTGAGCTACAGCATCCAGAGTTGCCATTGTCAGGCCCACTCCGTTGCACAAAATCCCGACATTCCCGTCTAGTTCCACTAATTCCAGAGATGCGGAATTCGAGATTGGGGATTGAGGTTTGGAGTCAAACTGATCCGGCGACTGCTGCGACTTTGAGTTGGAATTCCGGCGATCGCCCCCATAGGCATTTCTGCTGTCCCCTCCCAACCCGCTGAAGAGCTTTTTACCCGAGAGTATTACCAAGTCTGGATGCCGCCCCAAGGCATCGTCGTTGGCGCTGACTTTACCGTCTAAAGCCATTAACTCTCCTGTTGGACTGATGCCGAGAGGATTGATTTCCACTAAATCTAAATCCTTTTGGACAAACAACCGATACATTTTCTCGACAATTGTACTCACCGATTGAATCAAATCTCCTTGCAATCCCATTTTCAGCATCAGACGCCTCGCGTAGAAAGGCGAAAATTCCTGATCTACGGCAACTTGCTGCATTTGGTCGATCGACCCTTCGACATCCATACCTCCTTGTCTGGAGCCCAGAAGTACCGGGCGGCGGGCGATCGGGTCTAGGAGTACGGCTAAGTACAATTCTTGGTCAGCGTTGTACTTTGCTTCTGCTAACAGGACTTGCGGATATTCATCCTCGATCGGCAAATTAAAAATTGTTTGAGCCGCAGCAACTGCGTCGATCGTATTTTCCACAAATTTAATGCCACCCGCCCGGCCTCGTCCCCCAGCCCGCACTTGCGACTTCAGTACAACTGGGTAAGGAATTTTCAGCCCTTTGAGGTCGGCGGGTTTGTCAATCCGCTGCGACGGCAAAATCGGAATTGCCATCTGACGAAATAAAGATTTGGCTTGGTACTCTAACAAATCCATTTTTAATAACGGGTGACGGGTATTTGGCAACAAGCAATTCGTCGTTTTTGGCAATTCATTATTAATAGATAATAATTGGCTTTATGTCAAGTTAAAAATTAAAAGTTATGGTTTTTATCTCTTTTGATTCTCAACTTTGTATATTGCCGATTACTTATGTAGTATTCCTGGCATATCACTTGTTACCAGAAAGATTCGCGGACGTTGTTGGGAAGAAGGCCCTATACGTCTGGGTGGTTTATAAGCTGTCAATTATACCTCATCTTTTTGAGAAAGGCTATATCACTTATTACGCTATTTTGTACTTTTTGTTTTGCGATCGACAATTGCAAGATTTGACTAGCTTGGGCGGGACAGAGTAGGGAGATGGTTAGTAGTTGTTTTTTCTTCGGAGTTTTGGCAATACTGTTTCCAGATATTTCTGGGAGCTAATTATCAATTGATTACAAGTAAATTAATCTAATCAAGCATCAAATACGACTTGCTTTTAAGCTTGTCATGTGTATTTTCTCCCTTTTCCTCAATAACTAATAACTCCTTCCCAATAACTAATGACTCCTTCCCAATAAATAATGACTAATGACTTCTTCCTTCTGCCAACTGTCAACTGTCAACTGTCAACTGTCAACTGTCAACTTAGCAGTGCCTTGATGAACAGTTTTAACCCATTTCAGCCGCTTGGGACGCACCGAAATCCGAGCCGTCACAATCCCTACCAGCAGCCAGTGCAACATATACACAGTACCCCGCAGCGTTTGCAGCAAGGTGACAAAAACTCTTTTAATGTCAAATTTAGTCTCTTTGCGAGTGCGCCGCAAACCGACAAACATTCCCACCACGGACAAAGTAAGAGTCATCACAGTTATCGGACTGGCGATCGGCATCCGGCGCAGCGCAATTGACATCAAAAAGTCAGGCAGCGCTACTGTCGGCAAGAAATATTGAGATACCCAAAATCCAAATAAATCCCAAGTTTTCCCAGTTCCCATCCGGTTCCGCAAAATTAGCTGCCAGTAGTCAAGATAACGCTGATAGCCACCTTCTGCCCACCGATTGCGCTGGTGCCACAGGGCGCGAGCGTTGGTAACTCCTTCTTCTGACACGGCTGGGAAAGCCAGAAATTCAATGTCCCACTGGTCTAGGTGGAGCCTCACGGTCAAATCCAGGTCGTCGGTAATGGTTTCCTCGTTCCAGCCGCCACAGCGTTCTAAGGCAGTGCGGCGCATGAATTGGCCGTTACCGCGCAATTCTCCAATGCCGCCGATCGCAATCCGCTGCTGTTGGAAAAAACTATCGAGAGCCATTTCTGCTTCTTGGCCGCGAGTCCACACATTTACTGCTGCATTGGCGATCGCCTTTCTGACTTGCACCGCCCCTACCTTTTGTCTCTCGAACACCGGCAGCACCCGGCGCAGCAAATCCGGCGTTACCGTCGCGTCGGCGTCAAATATTCCCACAAATTCCCCGCGAGTCAGCGGCAAAACTTCATTCAGGGCTCCCGACTTGCCACCGCTGGCATTTGCTCCTCTGCTAAATACTTTGAGCTGCGGGTACTGTTTGGTTAGCTGTTCCAATACTAGCGCCGTGCCGTCGCTGCTGCGATCGTCGATCGCCCAAACTTCGTAACGGTCGATCGGGTAATCTAGATTGCAGATTGATTGTACGAATCGGGCAATCACCGCTTCCTCATTTTTCGCTGCCACCAGCAGCGACACGTAGGGCCAATCCTCTCGATTTTCATCGGCCAGAGGCGGCAGTGCGGGCTTGGGCTGGGCAAACAACACTCGAAATGCTTGCATCCACAGCAGTCCCGTCAAACCCCACACTACCCACGCACCCCAAGAAATCAAGTGTAGGGCGATCGTGCCACCCCAAATCGCAGTCAGCAACGCGGCGGCTTTTCCCCGCCGTCCCCGGTACAGATTTTGAGGAAAAGAGGGAGATCCCGGCACAGACACCGCCACCGGGAGCTCTGATGAAGTTTCCGCGTCAAACACCCTGTCGCCAATGTCTGGGATGCCAAATATTTTGCCGAGCTTGGAGTTCGAGGTCAAACTCTTGAGCTCTTCTTGAGCTAGATCGGGGATGTCCAACTTAAGCTCGCTGCGAGTGTCGTTTTCCGGCCAAGAACTCTCCTGCATAAGTTACTTGATTCAACCACCAATAGTTTTTGATTTTAGAGATAAGTATCCACTGTACCAGTTTCTGGGCTTTTGTCGAAAGCTGACCAAGAATTGATTGATGGTACCCGCCACGTGATTTATCCGTGGAATCAATCCCAAATCGAAAATCGAAAATCCTCTTTTCCCCCGAATTTATCCGTGGGGTGGCCTCTAAAATCTAAAATCTAAAATCTAAAATCGATTGACCGGAGCTCGTTTGTGCGCGATCGCCCAAGAGTACGGCACTGCTAAACTGGAATTGCATAGAGTATTGGGGATGATTCATCCAAAAACGGATACCAGCCAGCGACTTAAGTCATTCGCCACGCCAAATTTTAGACTCCTGTTCAAACTCGCCACTTCAGCAGATTCATCTGTTCTTGTAAATCTAAAATCTAAAATCTAAAATCCCCAAATCCAAAATAGACTGAGTTTTGCTTGCGATCGACCAGGAATATCTGCTAGTTTTTGCAGATGATCTCAACCCACTGTCAGGATGCGGAAATATGTCTCTTCCTCAACTGAAACCAGCCGACGACAAAGAAGTGAAAGTCTACGCGCCTTTCTATCAAGAGCCCAGGCGCAAGTTCTTGCCCCACGCTATTGGCCTCTACAAGCTCAAAAGCTTGGAGGGGGCAAGAAAAATTGACGGCGGCGAAGATATACCCTTTGTCGCTAGTTGGAATATCTCGTCGCTGCCGATGGATTTGACCCGCTGTCGGGTGTTGTTTGACGGTAATGCTGAACTCAGCTACGAAGTGACTATGCAAAGTTCTGAGTTTGTCAGTTGTTTAATTGAGGTACTCCTAACTTTTCAGCGGACTCGTACCGTCGATTTTTCTAAAACGTTTTACCGCAAGCTGATGCGTATGGATGACTAATTTTCACCGCACCCGCGCTCCCAAAAGTTTGTAATTGATTGCGGCCCTAAAATGCGCGCTAATAATGTAATGCCATCGGGACGGCGAGATTATATTATTGGTGCGCTATTTCTATTTTGAGGAGTTACGCGCTTGCGACAAGAGTGAAACTCGGTTTCTACGAGATTTTGTGTTTAGGATCGCGAATTAAATAACTTACAATTTTAATTGTTATGGTGGGATGGGCGGGACGCCCATCCCACTTTCAAGAGTGGAAGTTATTTAATTTTCATTCCTTAGTAACGAGAAATCTACGAATAAACCGAGTTTCTCGCCTCCCATGCGCAAGCCTTGTATTTCAGAAGGCGCAATACTATAGCCCAATACTGTTCACTTAAGACAGATCCCCCCTAACCCCCCTTCCCAAGGGGAGTAGGGGGTGGGACAAGAAAGCTCTTAAAGTCCCCCTTCTTAAGGGGGATTTAGGGGGATATCCGGGGCATAAAAAGTGTTAAGTGAACCGTATTGTACTATAGCCTTGCTCAACAACAGCGATCGACGCTTGAATTTTTCGTAATTGGTAACTTAGGAATGAGAATTAAATAACTTACAATTTTTATTATTCTTGTGGAATGGGCGTCCCGCCCGTCCTTTCTGAACGGGCGGGACGCCCATTCCACAAATATGTGTAAATTATTTAATTTGCGCTCCTTAGTCCTGGACGTAGGTGTTGGCAGAAACCGGGCTTTTTTACGAAAATACTAGCCCAAAAAACTCACATTTTGTGAAAAACCCAGTTTCTTGAGGTTTGTTTGTAAGCCATGTAATTAAGGATCCCGTGTACCTTACGGAAATTAAGAATCGCTATAACTGAGTTATTGCATCATTAGACAAGAGTGCAAAAATTGCTTTCCTATATTGAAAGGCCTCTGCGTCTATTATATACGTTGCATCTGCCTTGATCGATAGGTTTATTTATCACTCAAATATTTATTATAAAATATTATTTTTAAATGCTGTTGACAAATAGTTCTTAACAACCGAAAATCGAAAAAACATGAAAATAAAGATGTAAAAAAAGCTAACAAAAGGGTGGCGAACAAATGAATAAAAGTTCCCCTCAAAAAAACGCTCTGCACAAAAGTGACAAAATCGAGTATAATCATATTGCGAAATTGACTCGCAGTGCGAAAATACTGTTGAATAAACTAAATTTATTTAAATAGACAGGTGCAAATTGAGGAGAGAAGGCGTACCCAAATTGACTAAATATTTGCTGATCGGTTCGACAAAAGCTTACAGCGGCAAGTCCGCGATCGCCCTGGGGATGGCGCTGGCACTCCGGGAACAAGGAATGGCAATCGCCTACGGCAAACCGCTGGGAACCTGTTTCAGCTCGGAGGGAGCTGGAGTGGCGGAGGAAGATGTGCGGTTCGCGGTAGAGACGCTTAAACTCTCAGAAAGTCAGATGCCGTCAACACTGCTGTATTTGGACGAAGAGACGGTTCACAAGCGTTTGCGCCAAGAAGACAAGACAGATTACCGCCAGTCTCTGGCGCAATATTTGCAAAATCCCAGCGGAGACTTGGTGCTGTTAGAAGGCCCTGCTAATTTGGAGGAAGGCAGTCTGTTTGACTTGTCTTTGTCTCAAATCGCTGATGCCATTGATGCCTCTGTGCTGCTGGTAGTGCGCCCGATCGATCTTTATATAGACGATTTGCTGTCAGCGAAGCGGCGCTTGGGCTCGCGCTTGATAGGCGTCGTGCTCAACGATGTTCCCTCCGACAAACTTGAATCCGTAACTGCGACTGTGCGCCCTTTTCTGGAAGCTAGCGGTATTCCAGTTTTGGGAATGCTGCCGAGAAGCGCTTTGCTGCGGAGTGTCAGCGTCAAAGAATTAGTCCACCAATTGAAAGCTGATGTTCTCTGCCGTCGAGACCGCTTGGATTTGATGGTGGAAACCTTGACAATTGGTGCGATGAATGTTAGCTCAGCTATGAAGTATTTCCGCAAAGCCAGAAATATGGCGGTAGTCACCGGGGGCGATCGCACGGACATTCAGCTCGCGGCTCTGGAAAGCTCGACTCAGTGCTTAATTCTCACAGGCCACTTGCCTCCTTCTCCCTTGGTAATCGGCAGAGCAGAAGAAATGGAAATTCCAGTTTTATCTGTTGATTTGGATACCTTAACCACGGTGGAAATTATCGACAGCACCTTTGGCAGCGTGCGCCTGCACGAACGCATCAAGGTGGAATGCGTTACTCAGCTAATGGCAGAACACTTTGACCTTAAGGCCATGATGGCATCATTGGGTTTGGGCGATCGAGTTCATTAACAAGGCCACCGGATCTGAAGGTATTCGGCAGCGGGAACTGGGCGAACAACATATTCGGCAGAGGCAAGAAGGCAGAGAGGATTTTTGGTTTAAAAAATAAAAACTCAAAATTCTTAAATCCTCAATTTTTATTGAATCGTACCTTCTGCTCTGGCTGCCGAATGCTTTTAGACATTCTGCCTTCTGGGTTCCTCAAATCTCCCGCTCCTCTAGTCAGATACCGTTAATCAGCAATTCTTAACTTCTTTTTGGTGGCAATTGCTAGTTAGTCTGCTAGAATCCACAACGTAGTTTTATTTAATTTAATAAATTCTTTGAGTCAATCAATTGAGCTACCCAGAGTTGATGATTTTTTACAAGAACTTGCGGCGATCCAGCAAACAAGCTCCAAGCGGGTTGCTCTTTTGGGTTCTCGCCACGTTCCTATTACCCACCAGCAGCTAATTGAGATGCTGAGCTACGCCTTAGTTCTGGGAGGCAACCAGCTCATCACATCCGGGGCTACAGGCACCAATTCAGCCGCAATTCGGGGGGCAATGCGAGCAGATCCTAATCTGCTGACGGTGATTTTGCCGCAAAGCATGAGCCGCCAGCCTCGGGAGTCCCGCGAGCAGCTCGAACAAGTCATACATTTGGTAGAAAATCCCAAAAATGACAGCTTGTCTCTCCCGGAAGCCAGCGCCATGTGCAATCAGGAGATTATTTCTCGCTGTCAGCAACTGATCTGTTTTGCTTTTCACGAAAGCCACACTTTGCTGAAAACTTGCCAGGATGCGGAGGAACAGCGCAAAGTTGTTACTCTGTTCTATTTTGATTGAAATGCGAGGTGGATAATGCTGTTGGGATTGCCTGTGTCGGTTATTCTGCTTGATTCTGTTGCTGCTGCTGCTGCGCTGGTTTACGCACCGTTTTTGGTGGTTGCCCTTGCTCGGTTGCAGCTAGGCTATGACCAAGCAGCACCTCGCGCTATGTTTGATAGGTTGCCCGGTTACGCTCAGCGGGCAACTTGGGCTCACCAAAATTCGTTTGAGACGTTTATGCTGTTTTCAGCGGCGGCTTTGATGGCTTTTGTGACAGGAATAGATTCGGAGGCGGCGGGCTGGGCTGGAATCGCTTTTCCTGTAGCCCGATTGTTGTTTTCGGTTTTCTATATTCTGAATGTGCCTCTGGGGCGATCGCTCATGTTTGCGATTAGTTCTACTTGCACTTTCTCTTTATTCTATTTCAGTTTGATGGCTGTTAATGGGTAATTGTCAGTTGTCAGTTGTTAGTTGTTAGTTGTTAGTTGTTAGTTGTTAGTTGTTAGTTGTCATTAGTTGAGAGACGCTTAATTAATGACTAATTACCAACTACGAACTACTAACTACCAACCACCCATTCCCCATTCCCCATTCCCCATTCCCCATTCCCCAATGCCCTGCGCGGGCCAATGACCTGCGCGGGCCAATTACCAATTTACCAATTACTAATTTATGGCTGCTAATTATTCATTTGATATTGTCAGCGAGTTCGACAGGCAAGAATTAGTTAACGCCGTTGACCAAACAGTGCGGGAAATTCAAAGCCGCTACGACTTGAAAGATACCAAAACCACCGTGGAATTGGGCGCAGAATCGATTACTGTCAATACGGACAGCGAATTTACTCTCGATGCCATTCACACTGTTTTGCAAACAAAAGCCGCTAAGCGGAATTTATCTCTGAAAATTTTTGATTACGGCAAAATTGAAGCTGCTAGTGGTACTAGAGTACGCCAAGAAATCAAACTCAAAAAAGGGATTGATCAGGAAATTGCCAAAAAAATCACTAAATTAATTCGAGATGAATTTAAAAAAATTCAAGGCTCGATTCAAGGTGATGCAGTCCGCGTTTCTGCCAAGGATAAGGATGATTTGCAGTTGGTAATTCAACGCTTGAAGCAAGAAGATTATCCGATGGCTTTGCAGTTTACCAATTACAGGTAGGTTTGTGAAAGCTAGGTATTGGATGCCCGGTTGTGCGATCGCATCTTTGAGCGCGATAGAACTTGCGTTGCGCTTGCTGGGATTCGGAAATCCTGCTTTGCTGCAAGCTGATGCTGAGGTTGGGTATATATTTGCACCAAATCAACTTGTATATCGTTTTGGCAATAGACTTCAGTACAATCAATTTTCTCAACGGTCTGAACAAATCGATTCAGCCAAGCCTGAAGGTACTATCAGAATTTTGATGACAGGAGACTCGGTTCTCAATGGCAATAATAGCACGGATCAGGCAGAAACTATTACAGAATTGTTGGCAGCGCGTTTGTTGGGCATCAAAAAGCAGGTTCAGGTGCTAAATGCTTCTGCGGGATCTTGGGGAATTGGCAATCAATTGGGATATATTCGGAAGTTTGGCACTTTTGAAAGCGATGCTGTGATTTTGCAAATTGGTACTCACGATTTGCTACAACCTTCAAGTACCAGCGCGGGACTCAAAAATAACCCCCTGATGCCGAATCGCCAACCGTTATTGGCAATTCAAGAAGTGTTTGACAGATACGTTATGCCCCGATTTTCCAGTGTTTTTGTGCCGAATTCCCCTGTGGGGGGTGTGCCGGTGCCGGAAACGCAACGGTTTAGGGAAAATATGCAGCGATTTGAGCAAATAGTGGCTTTGGTGCGAGAGTCGAATATTCCGTTGTTTGTGTTGTATACTTGCGATCGCTCCGATTTACTGCCGGTACCGAATCAGCCGAGGTTTAAATCCCAGTTTGTCGATCGGCTAAAAGCTTTGAAAATTCCACTCATAGACACTCACGCAGCCTGGTCAAAATTGCCGAAAACCACGGTAGAAAGTTATTTTCGGGATGGCGTACACCCCACAGCCCCAGCTTATGAATCAATCGCAGATTTATTGTTTCAGCAGTTGTGTACTGAGAAAAAATTAGCTGCTTGCTCATTAACCAATACCAATTCTGAAAAATAGTGCTACAGCAATCCTAAATGATTCACAAAATTTGTAGGGGTAGTGCCGAGAAAGCCTACCCCATATCTATCGGGCGATCGGGCGTGGGATTGCCCTTACAAGACTATGGAAGAGTGTTGCATCATTTTTTTAAATTAGTATTAATCTCAGCCGTTTCCGTACAAATGCTCGCTTTTAACTGATATTTAGCAATATTTTGCATAATTGATATAAGCTGTAGCTGGCGCTACAGCTTGAGAGTGTAAATCCTAATTAAATATCTAAACCGATGACTGTTAACTCGGGAGGATGTTCGACCACAAACTGGTAATATAACTCTTGCTTGGCTTGCGGTGGCATAGAGATTATCCATTCCAAGAGTCCCATTTCACCTGCTACTATCTTCGGATTAGTCTGAGTCAACCGCACTTTTATTTGCTCCTTTCGAGTGACTGGAAGTTGCTCTTTTAGTGTCAACTTAGCAGGCACTTGGTGCAAGTTGGTCAAAATTAACCGATAGGCGTAAGTCGTGCGCCGCTGATTGCCGATCAGTTTTTTATCGACTTGTCTTTCCACTAATTCTCGCTCTATTTTTAAGCCTTCATCTATTCCTAAATTAAGCTTAAATTCTTCGCCAGGGGAAACATTTTCTAACTGCACATTACCGACAAAAGTATTGTCGCGAAAGATATTGGCTTTACCGGGCAGCAGAGTTGCACCTGTCGTCGGATTGGTGACAATTGCTTGCAAATAAGCGAAACTGACTAAATGAGGAATGGCGATGTATTCAGGTTTAGAGGGATAATTATCGCTGAAAATAGTGACTTTGTGCGGTGTGCCGTCGCTGGGAATATTGGTATTTCCTCCGACTTGAAATGAAACGGTGCTGCCTTCTTTAGATACTCTTGCTGTCGCCGTTTGAGCTGCTATAGGTTCTGGTGCGGGAGCAGCACTTCGCATAGCCATCATTGCAAATTGTGGCTCGTTTTCCATCTCTAATTCTATACAATAATCTGTTCCCATTTCTGCATCTTCAGTCTGTACGCGTCGTGCTTTCATAAATTCTGCGGTTGGAGCAGGTTTTGGGCGAACAATATCGATAAACCAGGGTTGAAGTTTTGGTGGCAAAGTTCCCATTCCGGGTTTTGCTGTGGATAAAGTCAGCGCTACTCCCGTCCAATCTTCGCCTGTGTTTTGGTTGACTTCGGCTAGGTAATTGAGATTGATTTGGTTGTTGGTAGTATTGACTCGCAAGTCGTACAGGGGAGTCCAACGGGCTCGCGTTACTACATAGGAAACTTCTAGTTCAAAATTGCCGCTGCCGCTGGGTTCGATCGCCACAATGATGTTAAAACTTTGCTGGGAATAGGGAGTTTGTACTTGGCGCAACTGCTGGCGCAATGCTTCTATTTGCTTGTCTAAGTCTCGCTGCTGTCTTTCGTGTTGGGCGATCGCACTTATGTACTTTTTATAATTACTGCCTAAAAAATTGAGCAATTCGCCGGCTTCGTTCAAACCGATCTGCTGCTTGGAAATGCTGCTAGCAAAGGAACTGACGCTTTTTTCGCTCAAATTTTCAACAAAGTTGAGTTGAATTTTTCGGGAGGCGATTTGGTCTTTTATGGCGCGTTTTTGGGTTTCTAACTCTTGGATTTGTGCGGTTAATTCGGCGATGCGATCGCCCGTAGGTTCGCTGTGAAAGAGAGTTTCGGTGTGCACTCCCAGCAATCGCACGGCGACTGTACCTGCACCGGTAGCCCTGACTGACTCGGTTTCGAGGGTTGTGGGGAGAGAGGCTACAGTTAATTCGCACTCGTTTCCCGTCAGGGCTACTGTGCCACGGCGGGTTATCAAAGCGCGATCGGTGTACACAGTAACTTCTGAAATTTGCGATTCTACTATTTTGATATTATCGCGATCGAGCAAATTTGAATCAGTCATTGCTACTAATGCCTTTACGAAACTCTTTTAATGGTTCCAATGGCAGCGCCAACAAAATGTAGCGCTTCCATAAAGATAAGTCTAACTCAGGCAGCAATTCGCTGCTAGCAATTCCCTCATCAGTAGAAACGCCCCAATAAATAGAAATATGTAACGAAAAGTAAACTTAACTAAAACCCTTTTCCGTTCTCCCTTCGGCCATCTGCCTTGTTTCCACGATAAATTTTCCTGTCTACTTACCTATAGCCTTTCTCAAAAAGGTGAGGTATGACTGACAGGTTATATAACGACTGAAACGTATAGGGCTCTCTTCCCAACAACGTACCTCATATTTTTGAGAATCGCTATATACCAATAGCAGTCCCGCTATATTTTTGGTAAGAACCAGATTAAAGTTAGAGCATCGCTTTCTTGCTCTACAAACCTTACTTTGGCTTCTCTACAAAAGTTAAAATAGAATTTTCTTTCGCTCTGTTTATTGGCATTGGTTCGCGATTCAGACGAATCTCAATAAGAGTAGTTGTAAAAGGACAGAAAAATTTAACTTTTGCATTTAGAAGATGATCTAAGTTCAATTCTGCATCCCATCTTCCATCTGACTGTTGTGGCTCGCCCTCTAGAGTAATTTTTCCACTTCCACAACCGTAATACGCCACAAGGCTAGTTCCAGATGAAACAATCAACTTCATACATAATTCAGAAAGGCTTTCCGGCTTCAGTTTACTTAAATTGACATGAAAACATCGCAAACTTTTGTCCTTAGTGTAGGTATGAACATCTAAATATGACTTGTCATCTAACCAAAATTCTTTGCCCTCTTTATCCTTCATCAAAAACTGAACATTCCAATCTGTAACTGGATCGAGACGCTCATCTACAACACGAATAATAAACTGTTGCCATTCTTCCCATTGCTCTCCTTTTGTATTTTTCATGCTCTCCATATGAGCTTGAGCCTTAGCTGTCCAGCTACCAAAACTGTCTTTATCAGAAACATCTAAAGCTTGTAGAACCAACTCAATAAAGTCTGGATTTTTTCTAGGATTATGCACAATTGTATTGTGATTGTGACCATCAATTAGCACCAGTGGAATATCAATCTGGTGTTCTGGATGTTCGTCTGGTTTGCCTCGTTCTTCTACAGGCTTGTCTTTATTTTGAGATGGATCTTGCGTCAAATCAAGAATTAATTTGCGGCTGTTAAGAGCGCAACCTGCCCATCTCACAGTACCATCAGATCCAGCAGTATTAGCTAATCCCCTCAATCCGTCATATCCCTGATTGCCACAGAAAATAAACACATAAGGCGTCTTGTTATCTTCGCCATAGTAGGGCTCATTTTTGGGTTTATTTTGGGCAGAGCCAATTAAGTCAAGATGAGCAAGATCCCAAGTGAAACGACTACCTAATTCAAGATTATCCAAAATCAGATTTCCAGCTTCGAGAAAATCAGGCCCAAGTATTTTATGTCCGGTTATAACCGAACCCAACCAACTTCTTCCTTTATGGGCTAAAGGAGAGCCAAAAGTTGCTGGTGCTAATCCAATCAAGTGTTTGAGGCGACTCCGACGATTGACATTAGCAGCATAGGCGTAAGTAGTTAACCAAGCGCGAATAACTAGCATTCCAGTTGAATGAACAATGGCATCAAATTCATCATCTTCAATATAGGAGCGAAGCACTCGGTCAAATGCTTCAGCAATATCTTTGATGGTTATCTCATTAGTAAGAGATTTATAGCTAGCTGTATGGAGGACTATAATCTCTCTGTTTTTGTAGTGAGTTTCAAGAATTTTTTCCCACTCACTAAAAGCCGTTGAATTAGCTGAGTAACCGTGTATGAGAACTATGGGGCGCGGCATAACTTAAGTCCTTAATTTGAACGTAGTTTCGACGATTATATATTAGTAGGTGAGCAACTAAGCCTTTTGGGTTAATTGTTTAATCATTCATTGTCTTTTGTACTTTTTTACAAGTTACTATTCAGAGATTTCCTAAATCAATTTGTGATTTTTTCCATAAAGAAGCTTTTTTTTTGATTGATGTACCAAATAAACAAAGCCTGAATATCTCAATCCCTTTGTTTCCAAGCATCTACAACTGTTGTAGCGATCGCACCGAGCGATCGCCCAGTCGCATTTTCGAGTGACACTCATTTGAGTGACACTCATTTGAGTGGCACTCCTAGAATTTCAGTGCTGCAAACGGGATTCTGTGAGTTGAGAGTGAGAAATGCGATCGGCTTTGTTGCAAGTAAATGGCTGGTACTACGGGTTTATTATTGTGGTGCGACTTCTGGCGGAGGGCTGCATCTGGTTTTTAAAGAGGGCGAACCGTGACCGGATATAAGTTATTAGTTATAATCTCATATTGACGGAGGTCGTGCGGGGAGCATCTCAGTTTTGCAAGAAGCATTTTTTATCTTCCGTGCTGTCCCCGCTCGCGTGTAGAAGCACGCGGGGACAGCGCTGTAAATGCAAAACTGAGATGCTCCCGAACCATGACTGTCCTGTGGATTTTAAAATGCTAGCAGTAACTCAATTTTAGCTCAGCGGCTCGATACCAGCCAAATCCAATATTTGCGGAATCAAATCTTCTCGCTTGACGGCCATCATGTGCACTCCTTGACACAATTGCCGCGCTAGTTTGACTTGTTCGGCTGCAATTCTTATGCCTTCCTGCAAGGGTTGTGGGGAGTTTGCCAAACGGTCGATCGTCTCTTGCGGTATGTGAACTCCCGGTACGTATTTTTTTATAAATTCAGCATTTTTAGCTGATTTAAACAAAAAGATTCCTGCTAAAATTGGTTTGTTGCAGCCAGCAGCAATTTGCTGCATAAACTTATCTAAAACGTCAAAATCTGTAATTAATTGGCTCTGAAAAAACTGGGCTCCAGCTTCGACTTTTTTCTCAAATCGGCTTTGTAAACCCGACCAACTGGGGCATTGCGGATCGACAGCGGCACCGACAAATAAATCGGTAACTCCGTCTGTTAAAGCTTTGTCATTCCAGTCAAGGCCGCCGTTCATTTTTTGAATGACTTGTAGCAGCCGCACTGATTCTAAATCGAATACACTTTTGGCCTTTGGATGGTCGCCTGCTTTGACTGGATCGCCGGTGAGTGCCAAGATATTATGGATGCCTAAGGCGTGCGCTCCCATGAGATCGGCTTGCAGGCCTATTTGATTGCGATCGCGACAAGCAACTTGACAAATCGGCTCAATTCCCCGCTGCAATAGAATTGCGGAAACGGCTAGGGGACACATTCGCAGAACTGCGCGGCTTCCGTCTGTGATGTTAATGGCGTGCACTCTGTTTTTCAGAAGTTCAGCCATTGCCAAGGTGTGCGCCATATCGCCACCTTTGGGCGGGGCAACTTCGGCGGTAATTATGAATTCTCCGGGAGTTGTACAGGCTGTGCGAAAACGGTTCATAGTTAGTTGACAGTTGACAGTTGACAGTTGACAGTTGGCAGTTGACAGTTGTTAGTTGTTATTTGTTAGTTGTTATTTGTTATTTGTTATTTGTTATTTGTTGTTTTTGAAGTTTTGCAATAACCAATAACCAGTAACCAATAACTAATAACCCATAACCAATAACCAATAACTAATAACTACTGACTAATTAGGTAGAGAATAACCAAAAGCAGTTTTAACCTTATTCAAAGTTTGGTTGGCAATAGTTTCTGCTTGTTCTCTTCCTTGACGGAGTACAGATTCTAAATATCCCGGTTCGTCCATTATTTCTTTGTATTTATCCTGAATAGGTTTGAGGGCATTAATTGTCGTCTCTGTCAACAATGGTTTGAAATCTCCCCAACCCATATTTTCACATTCCGCTGCTACTTCTTCCTTCGATTTGCCGGAAAGCAGGAGATAAAGTGTTAGCAAATTTCTCGCTTCTGGGCGATCGCGATCGTCGAAAGTTAAGCCCCGCACGGCATCGGTTTTGCAGCGCTTGATTTTTTTGCTAATTGTATCTGGCGAATCCAACAAATTAATTCTACTTTGTTCTGAAGGGTCAGATTTTGACATTTTACGCGTACCATCTGTCAAACTCATTACCCTCGCGCCCTCAGTCCGAATTAACGGTTCGGGCAGTTTCAAAATGGGTTTTTCTGGTGTACCGAATTGGTGGTTTAATCTGATGACAATATCGCGGGTGAGTTCCAAATGCTGTTTTTGGTCTTCTCCCACAGGCACTTTGTCGGCATCGTAAAGCAAGATGTCGGCTGCCATCAACACGGGATAATTTAGCAAGCCGGCGTTGACATTTTCGCCTTGTTTAACTGCTTTTTCTTTAAACTGAATCATATCTTCGAGCCAGTTAATCGGCGTAATGCAGTTGAGCAGCCATGCTAGTTCTGCGTGAGCCGAGACGTGGGATTGGATGAAAATAGTACAATATTCTAAATCGATGCCGCAAGCTAAATAGAGAGCGGCGAGTGTGTAACTGTCGGAGGCTAGGGTTGCTGGATTGTGCGGTGCCGTAATTGCGTGCAAATCGACTACGCACAAGTAATTTTCGTACTGGCTTTGACCTTCTACCCAGTTGCGAATGGCACCGAGATAGTTACCGAGGTGAAGATTGCCTGTTGGCTGAACTCCTGAAAGAACGCGCTGTTTGCCCATGAGGAAAGAATAGAATTGAAGTCACATTCTCTATATTGACACGTTATTTGGATCTCAGATGCTTTTTGTTGAAATTTATAAAAAATTTGGGGAAGATGACTCGGCGGTTGAAACCGCGTCTACACAAACGAAGTCCGCCTTCGCGGACTGAAGAATTAACGGGGTATTTAAGGTGGATTGTTTTTAGAAATAGGTTTAAATTCCAGTCTTAAAGAGTTCGCTGTCAACTGTCAACTATCAACGATCAACTATTTTTTCGGTTTAGTGCGCCACCAAGTGATGCCGGCTGCGAAAAGGGCGATCGCAAAACTCAAGGCAAAGGAAAATACAAAGGGATGCCACTGCATTAACACTGGGATTTGATGGTTTTGAACTGTCTGGAATACTTGGTCAGTGCCACTTGATGCTGCGATACCTCCGGCTGCTAAACCGACGCCGATCGCCTGTACTGTACTCTCTAGGCGATCGTCCCGATTTTTCTCTCCTAGTTCGCTCTTGCGGAGTTCGATTTGGTTTGTGCGATCGCTCCTGGCTTGTTCTATTTCTACTATGCCGCGAATTGAGGCGATCGCCTGTTCGATTAAGTTTGTGCCGTGGCGGAAATATCCTAAATCTCCTGCAATTTGCGATCGCATATAAGGAGCCGTTTTTCTACTGAAATTATTTAATATTGATAGTTCTTCCTTATCGATTCCTAGTATATCACAAATTTTAGACAAAATGTCAGTGTAATTGTTAAGATTTAGGTCAATTGTATTGTCATAATCTTCGAGTTTCCGCAGCAGGCGAGTATAAGTTATGCCTTTGCTGAAGAGTTGCTTTAACTGTTCCTGAAATTCCAGCAATTGGGAGGGAGTTAATACAGTTCCTCGCGCAAATTGAGCCTGCAATACCTCCATATTTTTCTCAATGATGCGGTATTCGCGATCGAGTTCGCTGTAAATCAGGCGGCTGTCTTGAAAAACTTTGATGATTTTATTGCGGTAAAATAGTAGGTCAAATATTTCTTCCTGGCAAGTGTTAAAATCCTTGTCAGTTTGTTCGTCAGCAAGCAGCCAGACAAGCAAATGGCGGTAATTTGCTATATCGGCAATTGAACCGTATTCAAAAATTGGGCTGCCGAATAATTTCCCGGAACGGTAGAATGGAGGTAGTGAATTGCCTTGGAATAAAGCATCGCGGCATTTATCGGCGAGGGGTTTGAGGGAATCTAAATTATCTGACGAGTTTTCAGGAAGCCATGCAGTGATTAGGAGAGTTTGACCTAAAAAGTTGTCATCACCATCGATAAGTAAGGTTTGATTTGGGTTGAATTTCTCGATTATATCAACACCTACATTATCAGCCGTGCCATCTTCCGGGCAACCGATGTTTAACCAGAAAGCATAGCTATCTTGAATTTGTAGCGGTTGGGCCAAACCTTCTATAGGTGGATTGCTAGTAAATTCAAGGGCGACATTTGGCAGCAAATCGTTGCGGTAGCTGTGGGAATTTTGCGGGAAAACTAGATTAGGCGTTACCGTTTCATCAGTGAAGTTTGCGAGAATATTGTCGCAGTGTTTCCACAGAGGATTATTGCTGCCCTTACTGTTTCTTTGCAGTTGGAAAGCGTATAAATAAACATTGGGGGCAGAAATTTTCTCACTCATGTTATTGGCGCAGTGGCTAGGATTTAGGAATGTGTTTTTTGAGATTTTCGAGTAATTCTGGATAGCGGTTTGATAGCCTTGGTTCTTGCTGTTCTTTTTTGGTGGGTTTTGGGCCTGGCTTTCTCTCAAATTTATTGATTTCATCTGTTATTTTAGGATAGTTTGCACACCAGTAACCAATGGCATCGGCTACTTCCTTGTTGGATGAATCCGCCATCTGGAATATCGTGTTGCTGAGATTTGCTAAAGCGTCAACCGCCCCGACTTTTTCAAATACTTCGGGTTTGGTTTCAAAGACTGCTAGGAAACCTGAAATAAATTCTTCGTCTGTCATTGTTAATTCCTCCGTTGATTGTATTGTAGTTAGCCGGGGCGGGTTTTTGGGATTTACGGTGTGGTTTCACAGATAGTCGCGAACCCGCCCCTACAGCAATTATATCTGTTTTATACAAGATTAAATTCCCAATTTCAACAATTTTGTAGGGGCGGGTTCGCCGAAATTTATGACTCTAAACCAACCAACTAATAAACCCGCCCCACCCCATGAAAAGACAGTTTATATTATTGTCCAACAGCACAGAAAGCCGCCCAGTATACGGGAGACTCATAAGGTTGATAATCCTGTTTGTAACCGCGCCTGTATTTGCCTTGAATTTTCTGTTTGTGTTCGCGACTCAGCAACTGCGACGCTTCCACCCATTCTAGCAAACTTTTAACAGTCAAACTCCGCAGCCACAACTGAGATTCGCGCAAAGCAATCGCCACAGGGGGGCGACTTTCTGAACCCAAAAGTTCATAAAATTTTATCATTAAAATCGCCGTAGATACGTCATTGACAGCCCACAAAGTGCTGAGTACACTCGTCGCCCCGGCATAGAAAAAACCGCTAGTCAATCCGATATACTCATCTGTGCTATTCCTGGCATCGGTTAACCCAGTTTCGCAGGCAGAAAGGGCTACTAAACGGCACTTACTTAACTGCAAATCAAAGATTTCTGTCAGAGTCAGGCATTCTGTGATGTCGAAGGTTTCGCCTCGGCGGGAACGAATATAACGGTTTTCGTCAGAGGGAACCCCAGGCTGGGCGGGCACGGGGGCACCGCCCCTACCAAGGGGGAGAGTTTCATTACTTAGCAAGGGGGGATTAAGGGGGGTTACTTTTGCGCCGGCTAGGATTAATGCGGATTTTTCGGGATTGAGAAAGTCGAAGAAGCCGTGACAGGAAAAGTGGGCGATGTCGGCATTTTGCAAGCTGGCAATTTGTTGTTGCAATCCTGCTTTGCTGGCGTTTTGCCGACTCAATATTTGGGCGGGATTGAAGGATTTGGCAATGGCTTCGACTTCGATGTCGGTGAAGTCTAAGTCTTCTGTGGGGTTTTGGATGGCAAAAAATTTGCTGGGTGATGAGTCTTCCACAGTCAGATTTTCCCGCTGAGATAATTGCAAAAGTTGGCAACTGGGTGTGTATCTCACGCCGCCTGGGAAAAGTTCGAGAAGACATCCAGTTTCTACGGTTTTGTCGGCTTTTTGTCGGCTGCTGGTGAGGGCGTGTAGGGGGAATAGGTGCAAGTATCGGAAGGGAACTAAGATTAATTTTTGGCAGTTTTCGGGGAGGCGAGAAATTATTTCGTCGATGTGCAGAATCTCGGCTAATTTTTCCAGGCGGCTGTCTAGTTGGTTTTTCCAGTTGTCGTATTTTTCCTCGTCTTTGATGTCGTCGAGATATTCCTGTTGTAACTCTTCTAATGCTTGCAAGTCTTCATCGGAAGATTGCCAGATATCCGGTTGAGGAGAGTCGCGGGTGATAATGAAAACTTTAAAGCCGTTGTAGGTAATGTACCATTCTAAAATTGCTTCATTTTCAGCTAACAGGCTGCGAATTTCTGCAAAACTAATCCGCTGTACTTGGCTGGGGAGGCTGCGGGCTTTGTGAAACAATTCTACGAGGTTTCGGGTTTTACTGCGTTCGATGTATTCTAGGGCGGCGGTGGAGTTTTCCATTTCTAGGCAAACTTCTACCATTGACTGATAAAGTTTATTCCATTCTTCAGCTAATTTCTGTCTGTCAGCTTCGCCGCCGATAATGATTTCACTCCGCATTAATTCGACTGTCTCGATGGCAGAGTTAAAGGTATTGTAGGCTTCTGGGAGTTGGGAATTCTCTTGGTAGGCAACTCCGAGATTATATGAGGTGTTAGCATTATCTATAGGAAATGCGTCGCGGGTGTGAATTTCCAAGGATGCCTCAAAAGCTGCGATCGCCAATTCTAGATTCTGGGCTTTTTCCCCTCTGATTCTGTCTTGGTACGCACTCGCCAAATTATTTTTACACGTTGCCCACTCAAAGGGAAATGCGTCGCGAGTCCAAACTTCCAAGGATGCCTCAAAAGCTGCGATCGCCAATTCCAGATTCTGGGCTTTTTCCCCTCTGATTCTGTATTGGTACGCACTCGCCAAATTATTTTGACACGCTGCCCATTCAAACGGAAATGCGTCGCGGGTGCAAATTTTCAATGATGCCTCAAAAGCTGCGATCGCCAATTCCAGATTCTGGGCTTTTTCCCCTCTGATTCTGTATAGGTACGCAGTCGCCAAATTATTTTGACTCCTTGCCCATTCAAACGGAAATGCGTCGCGGGTGCGAATTTTCAATGATGCCTCACAAGCTGCGATCGCCAATTCCAGATTCTCGGCTTTTTCCCCTCTGATTCTGTTTCGGTACGCAGTCGCCAAATTATTTTTACACGTTGCCCACTCAAAGGGAAATGCGTCGCGGGTGTAAACTTCCAAGGATGCCTCAAAAGCTGCGATCGCCAATTCCAGATTCTGGGCTTTTTCCCCTCTGATTCTGTCTTGGTACGCACTCGCCAAATTATTTTGACTCCTTGCCCAGTCTTCGGGAAATGCGTCGCGAGTCCAAACTTCCAAGGATGCCTCAAAAGCTGCGATCGCCAATTCCAGATTCTCGGCTTTTTTCCCTCTGATTCTGTAGCGGTACGCACTCGCCAAATTATTTTGACTCCTTGCCCATTCAAAGAGAAATGCGTCGCGGGTGTAAACTTCCAAGGATGCCTCAAAAGCTGCGATCGCCA
>NZ_JAEQCB010000073.1:0-71319 GCF_020738785.1 Microcoleus sp. PH2017_05_CCC_O_A
AACTGTACCAGACTCAAAATACTTCACGTCCGGGTCGCCACCGACGCGGCCGACCAAAGTCACAACATTAAGACTCATAAATTTTTTCGGGAATGTGCTCGATTGGTGATGTAGTTAAAATCTCCCTGAACGGCGAGATCCTCCAAAATTAACTTGGAACAGCGCGAATCAGGGCTTCATCCTGATTTTACACCCACTTACCAGAACATATTTATTGTGGATGATTGGCGAGCCTGAATTCAACATATGCTCGACAATGTACATTTCTGACTAGACTCAGGATGAAAAACGTAATAGAATCCACCTCGGTTACACTTTTGTAACAACATTATTGCACACATTAGTATTTTAGTTTTGGGGGGGTACAAATCAGTGGGTCTTCTCAATCGATTTTCCTTATCTAGAGATATGGGTATCGACCTCGGTACTGCTAACACGCTCGTTTATGTATCCGGCAAAGGTATTGTTCTGCAAGAACCGTCCGTAGTGGCGATCGATCAAGACTTGAAAATACCGCTGGCGGTTGGAGAAGATGCTAAAAAAATGCTCGGGCGCACGCCTGGGAACGTCATAGCACTGCGCCCGCTGCGTGACGGGGTAATCGCCGACTTCGATACTGCCGAACTCATGCTCAAGACTTTTATCCGCAGGGTTCACGAAGGCAAAAGCTTAGTTTCGCCGCGGATCATTATTGGCATCCCCAGCGGTGTCACTGGAGTCGAGAGGCGGGCTGTCATTGAGGCGGCTACTCAAGCTGGTGCTAGAGAAGTACGGTTAATTGATGAACCTATCGCTGCGGCGATCGGGGCTGGACTGCCTGTGGCTGAGGCGACTGGCAATATGATTATAGATATCGGTGGGGGTACGACGGAAGTTGCGGTTTTGAGTTTGCAAGGTACGGTGATCAGTGAGTCAGTCCGGGTGGCGGGCGATGAACTCAATGAGGCGATCGTCCAATACATGAAAAAAGTTCACAATTTGGTGATCGGCGAACGTACTGCTGAAGAAATTAAAATTCAGGTTGGTTCAGCATATCCAACTCCACAGGATGACGACGTGATGATGGAAGTGCGTGGGTTGCACTTGCTCTCCGGTTTGCCACGAACTGTTACGATCAAAGGCCCAGAAATTCGCGAAAGTATGTCGGAACCTCTTTCAGTAATCGTGGAAGCCGTCAAGCGTACTTTGGAACGCACTCCCCCGGAATTAGCAGCAGATATTATTGACAGAGGAATTATGCTGGCCGGTGGTGGGGCGCTGATGAAAGGTTTAGATACTCTGATCAGTCACGAAACAGGAATTGTCACTCACGTGGCAGCAGATCCTCTGTGCTGCGTAGTTTTGGGAACCGGTAGGGTCTTGGAAAACAAACAGTTGGAACGGGTTTTCAGCGGGCAGTCGTCACGCAATATGTAGTTAACAAATTTAGGATTTTGGATTTAGAACTAGGGCTGCCATCTAAAATCTAAAATCCTGACATAACAATTTTAGATTAGTGAGATTATGCTAAAAAACACACTCCGCAGGTGGTGGGATCTGCGTCTACAAATTGCTCTTTTAGGTTTAGCTGTAACAGCCGCTTGGGGAGTTCGACAAACACAAGGTGCTGCACTATTTGAAGTTTACAATTGGGTGACTCGTCCGTTTCACGCCAACGGCTCTGGACAAGAGCAGCTCATCTCGGCGCGCACTCAAGAATTGCAAGCACAGGTATTAGAATTAGAAACTCAAAATCAGAAGCTAAAAGAGCTTGTAGGTTACGTGTCTGCTAAGAAATCTAAAGGGATTGTCGCTCCTATTGTCGGCCGCAGTGCTGACCACTGGTGGCAGCAAGTAACTTTGGGGCGCGGCAGTAATGATGGTATCAAAACAGATTTTACTGTGATGGGCCCGGGCGGTTTAGTAGGTCGGGTTGTCAGCGTTACTCCTAATACTAGCTTGGTGCTGTTAGCTAGCGACCCTACAAGTAAATTGGGTGTGGGAATTACCCGCAGTCGCAACATGGGTTTTATGCACGGTAAAGGCGGAAATCAGGCTGTGATGGAGTTTTTTGATAATGTTCCCAATGTCAAGCCTGGGGATGTGGTTTCAACTTCTTCTTTCAGCCAGTTATTTCCTGCTGGTTTGCCGGTGGGAAAAGTGGTTTCGGTGGATCTGAATAAAACTCCGGCCCCGGAAGCTATTGTTGAGTTTTCTGCACCGATGAATTCTCTGGAATGGGGGGTAGTTTACCCCCACGATAAGCAAGCCGAACTCAAGGCTTCGCAGGGTGAATCTTCTGCACCGTCAGGGGGAGCAAAGCAGCAATGAAGCGTTTACCTCGGATGTCTTCGCGATTGCGCCAATTTCTCAACTTCGGCGTTACATTTGTTTCTGTGATGCTGTGCATATTGATATTGCCCACCCGGATGCCGGGAATGGAATTGTTGGGAATTAGCCCGAATTGGCTGTTAATTTGGTTGGTAGCTTGGAGTATTAAGCGGAAGCGTACAGTTTTGGGAGCTGCTAGCATGGGTATGGCTTTGGGGTTTCTTCAAGATGCGATGACTGCTCCTCATCCCACCCATGCTGTAAGTCTAGTTGTTGTCGGTGTCTTAACTGTTGTTTTGCAGAAAAGCTGGTCGATTCCGGCTGATATTGTTGAGAGAGATCCGATTCCGATCGCCTTAATTGTGTTTGGGATGGCGGTGGTGGCGGAAACGGTGATGGGCCTGCAATTTTTCGCTATGGGCGATCGGGCTTTACTGGACATTTGGAGTTATCACCAGCGTGTGGCTTTGTGTTCTGCTATTCTCAGCAGTCTTTGGGCTCCGGTGATTTATTTTCCCCTCAATCGCTTGTGGGAAATGACAAAGAAATTAGAAAAATCTTAGTCAGTTGACAGTTGACAGTTGACAGTTGACAGTTGACAGTTGACAGTTGACAGTTGACAGTTGGTAGGGGCGGTGCCCCCGTTCCCGCCCCTGACAGGTGTAGGTTTTCCCCTGGCAAAACCCAGCAAATCTAGACAGTGCAAAGGTTTTGGGCTTTTGCCTCTTAAAATCTCAAACTCTTATGGGATAAGGCTTTTACCAAAAAACTACACCCGTCAGCGTGCCCGCCCTCTCTCTCTCTCAGTTGACAGTTGACAGTTAACAGTTGGCAGTTTTCATTAGACCTCTTGCAAAAATCGGAAAACACCCTGAAATTATCTGCGTTTATCTGTGTTTATCTGTCTGAAATCTGCGGTTGAAGGATCGATCGAAGACTTATGCAAGAGGTCTATTAGTTAGCTTAATTGGGGCTTACACACGGGTAGCGAGAAACCGGGTTTTTTACGAAAATACTTCTAATCAGCCCACTGATTCGGTAAAAAACCCGGTTTATAAAATTCGGAATGCGTCCAAGACTGTAGTCAGTCTACTATCACTTGTGGTGCTGAACCTAATAAGTGATGAACGGCAATAATCAAGTCGCTAAGAATGAAATTCGGCTGGTGCTTTTGCAGTTGATAGCGGCTGCGAATGCCGCAGGTAACGGCAATTGTAGGTATTCCCAATGCTTGTCCGGCGAGGATATCTGCTTCGGTATCTCCGATCATCCAAGCCGAGTTCAGGGATGACTCAAATTCTTCTGCAACTTCAGCCAACAATTCAGTTTTTAAGGCTGTATAGTTGTGATATGCAGCATCCGGCATCTGAGTGCCACGAATGCTGGTAAACAATCTGGCTAAACCGTAATTTTGCAATAGTTGAACGGCTTGATTTCTCGGCCGCAAGGTGACTAAAATCAGTCGCACGCCGCGAGAATGCAGAAGTGCGATCGCCCATTGTACTCCTGGCTGGATGCGATCTAAGTGCAACAAGTCTGGCTGATTGACAATCCGACTCACGCATCCGAGAAAAATGTGAATTTCTTCTCCCGACAAGCCGGAACTTTTGGCTATTTCAGTATCGGGGACTCGGTTTTGTTTCATTTGCCAAAACTGCTGTTTGCTGAGAATTTGGAGTTTGAGGTTGATTCCCTGGGCCGCGTAGGCTGCTTGGGTGTCGGCCAATCCCTGTTGATAGGTTGTGTAATAGCGATCGGACACATCGACAATAGGCCCGTCTAAATCGCAAAATACGGTCATCCGGGGGGACGAGTCAGCGTCTGATGGTAGCTTGTATTGAAGGTTTTCGGAGTCTGGGGTAACAGCAGTTAACATATAAGGTTAAGTAAATCTGGGTAGCGATACATTTATTTACTTTAGCAAGAATTGTATAAGTTAGAATAGAAAGATTAAACTTAGATTATTAAGAAAACCTATTTAAATTCGGGATCCTCTTCGAGGGCTGCGCCAACGGGCGATCGGGCATGGAATGGGGCATTAATCTGCCTGCTGACTAATGACTAATGACTACTGACTAATGACTTCTTCATTCTTTTTGCATTTGTTGATGATAGCTGGAGACATTAAACTTTAGACTTAAGTTTTTAGCCATTTGTCCTCATATGCTCAAACACAGCGATTTTGCGCGGAACGTAGAAACCAATCGGGTTCAGGTGCTTTCAGAAGCACTGCCTTACATTCAACAGTTTGCCGGCCGCACGATTGTGGTCAAATACGGCGGCGCGGCAATGAAGGATGGCCGTCTCAAAGAAAAGGTAATCCGAGATATTGTGCTGCTATCCTGCGTGGGGATGCGTCCGGTGGTGGTTCACGGTGGAGGCCCGGAAATTAATATTTGGCTGGAAAAGCTGGGCATTGAGCCGCAATTTAAGGATGGTTTGAGGGTGACTGATGCCGCGACGATGGAAGTCGTGGAGATGGTTTTGGTGGGGAAGGTGAATAAGGAAATTGTTTCGTTAATTAACCAAGCTGGTGGCAAGGCAGTAGGGTTGTGCGGCATTGATGGCAATCTGATTCAAGCTCGTCCAGATGGCCGGGAGGGGATTGGGTTTGTGGGCGAAGTCAGCGGCGTAAAAATCCAGATTTTGGAGTCTTTGGTCAACAGCGGATATATTCCGGTGGTGTCGAGTGTGGCTGCGGACGAAAACGGTCAATCTTACAATATTAATGCTGACACGGTGGCTGGAGAGATTGCGGCTGGTTTGGGAGCAGAAAAGTTAATTCTGATGACTGATACTGCGGGAATTTTGGAGGATTATCACAACCCAGACAGTTTGATTGTGAAGTTAGATATTCAAGAGGCCCGACAGTTAATTGAGTCTGGGATTGTTTCTGGGGGGATGATTCCGAAGGTTAATTGTTGCGTGCGGAGTTTAGCTCAGGGCGTTAAGGCTGCTCATATTATTGATGGTCGCCTGGAACACGCTTTGCTGCAAGAAATTTTCAGCGATTCGGGTATTGGGTCGATGATTGTTGCTTCGGGATACGGTGGGACGAAGTAAAATGTATTGAAGGGCGATCGCACTTTCGGACAATAAGGGCGATCGTCCTTTTTTCAAAACTGTAGCAACCAATAGTCAAATCGCATAAAAGGTGAGTAATTGACTTGCTATACTTAAAGCATCATGCTAGTTTGTAAGTCAGATGAACACCATCGCGATCGCCCTTTCAGATGAACGCCTACTAAAATTACAACAAGTCGCGAACAACTTAAATGTCTCGATAGAAGAGTTAGTTTTAATAGGCATAGAAAACTTACTCGCACAGGAAGAAGTTTCTTCACAAAATACCGCTCAAAATATTCTCAACAAAAATGCTGAAATCTCCCCTGAGATAGTTGAGAAATTTTATGCACTAGCCTCGGATTGGGAGGAAGATGTTGCTGGACTGTCTTCAACTGCCCAAATGTCTCAGCATCCTGCCTATCAGGAAATTATTAGTATGGGAACTCAAATCCTACCGCTGTTGCTATCAGAATTGAAAAAAAATCCTGTTTACTGGTTGTCGGCTTTGGGTGCAATTACGGGTGAAAATCCGATTAAACCAGAACAAAGGGGAAGGATAAAACAGATGGCTTCAGCTTGGATAGAGTGGGGTAGAAATCAAGGCTACGCGATTGAATAGAATGTATAGAAGACCAGAATTTGAATTTAAGTGGCCGAATTTGTCTGGCACGGATTATCAAGTTACCAGTCCGAAATCTCAAGAATATAACTGCTTTGCATGGGCTGCTGAGGAAGACGATCGTTGGTGGCAACCGATACCTGGAGAGCAATTTTATTGGCCTGACGGTGTGCCACAAGAGGAGACTCTAGAAGCGTATATTCAGGCTTATGAGACGCTGGGATATGAAATTTGCAAGGACGATATATTAGAAGTTGGATATCAGAAAATAGCGATATATGTTGACTCAAGCGGTATTCCAACTCATGCAGCTAGACAATTAGCTAATGGTAAGTGGACGAGTAAGCTTGGCTGGTTAGAAGATATTGAACATGAACTCGATGGATTGGTTGGCGACAGGTACGGAATTATCGGTCAAATTCTCAAACGTGCGGTAAATTAGGGAAGAGCGATCGTGATAAAATACTAAAATAAGCTTAACAATAAAAAAGTAAAAGTTAAGTTATGTTAAAATATCCTCAACAAGACCGCTTTTCCACCATACCGCACAGGAATCAGTGCCATGTCCATTTCTCAACCTGAAAAGCCACAGTATTTAAAACCGATTAATCCCCCCGATCTTCAAATGCGGGCGATCGCCTACAGTTTAGATACTTTAATTCCAGGGCTCTACATTTGGCTGGGTGTGATCAGAATTCGGATTGGGGGTAGCGAGCCCGAAGAAAGCTATCCGGGGACTATTCATAGTCCAATTGGCATTGCTTTAGTATTCCCTGGCTACCGCATCTACAGCACTTATCAAGGTAGCTATGACTCTACGGATAACTATTTATGGTAAAGCGGAGTTAGGATGGTACCAAGAGATGGTCAAATAATTAAACATGATCGATGATGAATTACGACAACAAATTTCAGAAATAGCTAGTAAATTTAAGCTGTTTGAATGTAATACTTGCGCTTTAAGCATCCAAGAGTTTTTAATTCAAAGGGGTATTTCTGGAAAAAAAGTCAAAATTTACACTGGCAGTGCTAAGGGGAAATATGGTAATATTACCATGATGACCTCAGACAAAATATTGCTACGAATGGAAGGCATGAAGCGATTGCAGTTCAAATTAATGGGGAGGAATTAATTTTTGATAATATCCACAATCAAGGAATTTCTAAACAAGAGTGGTTGGGAAATTTTTATTGTTTGGCGATCGAGCTGGGCGGTCAATTTGAAATTGCGGAAATTGAATTTTAGCTGAAAGGAGATGAAACAATGTTAGATTTGTATGATTTGCTAGGAAAAATCAAGCAAAGATCGTCTTTATACTTGGGGAAGCGATCGCTTAGTCATCTTCATGTTTTTTTGGACGGTTATACCTTTGCCCGCCGTCAACTTGGTATTCCTATAACAGAACAAGAAACAAAGTTTGAAGAGTTTCAAGAATGGATAGAGAATCGATTTAACCAAGCAGACACTCAATCTTGGAGTCGGATTATTCTTTTTTATTCTGAGGATGAATCAGATGCTCTGAAGCGCTTTTTTGATTTATTTGAAGAATTCTTGAATAGTGAACAGTTACCAAAAGATGATGCAACAAATAATTGCGAAATGTCTGATGAGTTGAGTGTTGTAGGTGTAAATGGTTGAGTCGGATATTGAGAGGGATGGGAAAGGGCGATCGCACTTTCGGACAATAAGGGCGATCGAGCTTTGACGAGTTTTTATAGATGCCGACTTGCCTGACTTAGACAAGCTAAATTCGCTTCTTTTAAGTTATGTTAAAGTGTAATCAACAAAAACGAGTTTTAGGGTAAGTTATAATCAAGATCGATGTGTCCGGTTAATCTCCCATGACTACACAATCTGCTTCGCGTTATGTCGCACGTCACCCTGAAATCTTACAAGGGGAACCAATAATTGCAGGAACGAGAACTTCTGTTCGTGCGATCGTGGAATTGTGGCGTTTGGGTATTACTCCTGAAGAAATCCCGATGCACTTACCTCATCTGAAATTAGCTCAAATTTTTGACGCACTGAGCTTTTATTTGGATAACCAGGAAGAAATAAATACTTATATTGAGCGCAATCGAATTCCCGAAGAATTGATTCATCCTGCTGTGAAAGCTGCCATGAAAAAACCGTGAAACTATTTGCAACTATTCATACAGATGAAGATGTTTCTAGGCTGGTAGCGACTTTGCTGCGGGCTAGGGGTTTTGATGTGACGACAACGAGCGAACAGGGAATGTTGAGTCAATTGGATAATCAACAATTGGCTTATGCTGCATCTGTCGATCGATGTTTGCTCACTCACAATCGTGTGGATTTTGAGCGATTACACCTAGAATATATGACAGAAGGATGGGAACATTCTGGAATTATTGTGACTCCTCAAAAGAACGCCTATGAGATTGTCCAACGGGTTGCTATTCTATTAAATACGTTGACGGCTGATGAAATCGCCAATCAGCTTTTATATGTGTAAATTGAGCGTCTATTGAAAAATGAGCGATCGCCCTTTGGGATTCGGCATGGGAAAGGCGATCGCACTTTCGGACAATAAGGGCGATCGTACAGCGACAAAGCATCTACCTTACAATAAAAATTGAAACTAATTAGGGGGTGAGCAGGAGTTATAATGAAACTACCCAATGGCGATCGGGCTGAAGTTTCTCTGCAAAAGCTAGTCGGCTACTGCTTAAATCCAGATCGTTCTCGTGGAAAACACAAAGCCAGAGTCTTTGCATCGGTTTTGGGAATTACGGCTAATAATGCAGAAGTTTTGCAAGAGCTTATTCAAAAAGCAGCCATTGAAGGTGAAGTTGTCCAAGAAAATACTACTGATTTTGGGCAACAGTTTAAAGTTGATTGGACTGTACCCGATACAGCGGGGATTGAGCTTCGGACAATCTGGAAAATTACTTTGACTAATTCTAACCCTCGTTTGATTTCAGCTTTTTTAAACCATGATAAAAAACTTTAGACTTTTGGATTTTGTGGCGATTCTCAAGCCGGTTTCAAATACGCGATTAACTCTAGTGGAACCGGAATACGAATCTGTTTCTAGTTTGCCAGTAGGACTTGTTGGAACTATTGTCGAAGTGTATGATACGGGAAAGGAATGTCAGTATTTAGTGGAGTTTTCTGATAGTCAAGGGATTGAATATGCTATGGCTATTTTGAAGGCAGATGAAATTTTAGTTCTGCAATATGAACTCGCAGTTGCTTAGGAATGTGAAGGGAATAGAAGTTCGATAAGCGCGAAATCACTTTTGGAAGGAAAGGGCGATCGCCCTTTGGGATTCGACATGGGAAAGGCGATCGCCCTTTTGGTTATTTGGGGAAAAGGGCGATCGCACTTTCGGACAGTAAGGGCGATCGCACTTTGGGAAAAAGAAACAAGTGCGCTACACTCAAAGCATTATGAGACTGCTTTGAGGTATTGTGTTACAGGCTTCAAATCGATATCATCGTTGTCAGTCAGTATTTTGAATAAATCGCGCGGGATGCCGGCCGCAATCAAAGCTTCCATAGCGCGATCGAGCTTTGAGAAGTCTTCATAGATGCCAACAAACTGACTTACGCAAGCTAAAGATTCATCTTTCGGGTCATTGACTCCTGTGTATCTGTACTGAATATCAAAACCTGCTTTTTCGCCAATTTCTTCGATATCCCAGTCTACAAGATTAAGATCGATCGCTTCAACGGCTAGGGCAATATGACCGGGCGGTATGGTGTCAAGAGGTTCGCAGCACCAGCCCTCAGAATTGTTCCAGACACTCTTACCTTGAGATTCTCGAATTTTCATGTATTTTCCCTCACTGAAAGTAGCAGCGAAACCAGGCTTTGCCTTCAGGGCGAACATCTGCAAGAGACCGTTCATATTCCGTTGCTAGCTGTTGGCATTTCTTTTTCGCTTCTTTTAGGTTATACGCTTGTACGGGTTCGTTGATGGGATTGCCAAGCTCTTCTTTTTCCCGATCTGGATCTCTCACTCGTCCCCCTTTTTGCTGCTGTTGCTGGATGAGGGGGCTTGCTGAGCCTGAAACCATATCTCGATCGCCTCTTCCAACCCTTCTCCTATATTTAGCTGCTTGAGAGTACACGCAGCTTTAAACTGAAGTCCTAGTTCTTTTCGGACATCTCCCGATAGCTGTATGTAATTTGGGTCATGTCGCTTGGCTGACACTTCTGTACTTTTTCCCATTTAGGCTTCCTCCAATTTTTATATTCTCACGATCGTACACCTGTTCTGCTGATATGTTATCATGTTAACAAGTTGAATATGTGCGGGAGTGATAAAAAAGGGCGATCGCTTTTGGGATAGCTGGATGGAAAGGAGCGATCGCCCTTTGGGATTCGGCATGGGAAAGGCGATCGCAGTTTGGCCAGTCCTCATAGATGCCGACACTGAAAGTAGCATCGCACTTTAGGAAAAAGACCATCGCCCCTAAGAAGAAAAGGGGCGATACTACTACATTTCAAAGCAGAATAGGGGAAATTGGGGAATCAGGCAACGAAAAGTCAGGAGGCAAAAACACGGGCGTATCTGGTCGAGGTATAGGCGTACTCTGAAGAGGTGGCTGATTAGCTAACAAGTTTGCAGTTGTGATACTGGAAGCCTGAACATTATTCAGTTGGGCTAATTGTTCACCTGTACTTTTCACAGTCAGGAGAGTATTCGCACCTGCGGTTTGAATCAAGATGTCATTGATATTTACATCGGCTGGTACTTTGATAAAATCAGTCGTATTGTCAAAGTCGGTGATGATGTCTAAACCGCCACCTGTAGACAGGGCAAATGTATCATTTCCCTGTCCGCCAGTGAGGGTATCAATGTCCCTGTCACCTGAGAGAAAATCATCGCCTTCACCACCAAACAATTGATCGTTGCCTTTGCCACCAAATAAAGTGTCGTTTCCCTCTCCACTTGAGATGCTATCTTGACCGTCGTTTCCCAGAATTAGTTCGCTGATGGTAGAGCCTGTAACTGTATCATTGCCACCTAGAACAAATACACCACCAGGAATATTTGTTAGTAGTCGAGGGGATAATTCGATTAATTCTGCGGTGTTATCGCCGAACAAGCGAAATAGACCATTATCATTGATGAATCTTAATGCCATCGTTATTTGTTCTCAAGTCTGAAGTTTACTGGAACCAGAACGGGATTTTATGGGAATGAAATTGAAAGTAATTGCTTTTAACACAAAATGAGCGATCGCTTAGCATTGACAAGGTAGATTTGTCCTAATTCCATTCAAGTTAATTTTATGGATTAAGAATTCCAGGTTCTTTTAAAGTCACCATTAGAATTTACATAATTCAATCCATTTATTCCGCTAGCAAAAGTGGCTGTTATCACACCCTCTTGAAAAGCATTTTTTCCTTGAGATTCCTGTTTTAATAAATTACCTATGTCGTCAAATCTGTCTGACTGGTGAGATGGAAAATCGAAGTCACGCAACATTATCTCAGAGAAAATATTGACGACCTCATTGTGATAATCGGTGGCTTTGTTTGATGCTTTTTCCTTGGGACCTGAACCCCGTTCTTTATAGCCCGTAAAATCAACTATATAGGAATCGTTAGCACTACTAGCTCTAGGATTATCACCTGCTAAACCTGCCACGGTATCCGCGTCTGAAACGACCAACGCAATAGACTTAGTTGCGGCCTTACTAAACTCTACTACACGATCATCAATCCGGTCTCCTGGGTTATTGCCATCAATATCGTAACGATCAGCAGGAAAAGCTGGATCAAGTGCAACAAGCTCCTTAACACCTCCACTTATCCTTCCTATCTCAGAGGCAACGTAAGAGCCTAAACTATGACCTAATAAAATAGTTTTTTCAGGAGCTATTCCTAATTCTTTCAACCTATTTGTAGCCCAGTCAGCAACTGGTCTGATCCGCTTCGCAGCGTCGTAAGGAGGCTGCGAATCACTTTTTGCTGCATCCTTCCAGTCTAAGTACAGTACCTGAGAGTTTGGGTAATATTGACTATATGCTGCTCTTTTTGCTAAGCCAGTTATCTTCTCATCTTCCTTACCACCACCACCACGACCATGAATCACTACAACAGTGTCTTTGTTGGGGTCAATATTACTACGTTCAGCTTTACCCTTATCACCATCTTTATCGTAAAGCGATAGCTCGACTCGGAATGTCTTGTTTTCTACTGTGATAGCTTTGTTACTATCCCAAGACAGGGAAAAACTGGCATCACCTGTTTCTTCAGCATATCCAAAATTCACCCAATATTCACCACTTTTGGTAGGAGTAAAAGCGTATTTTTTACCCTCATAAGCATTCTTAAGCCAATCACCATTTTGACCGCTAATATTACTCCATTCATTATTACTAAAATTAGCGCTAACTGGTATGGCTCTTATCTTGTAATAATCATCGGATTTTACTGAAAAATTGTAGGTTACATCCGCTTCAAAATCTGCTTTTCTCCATAAAAATACCCCAAATTTATTAGAACTTACACCAGTATTACTCGGAAACCCATCACCCCAATTTCGAGAAATAACGTTTCTGTAAGAAGCAGCATTCCCGTCATTACGAGTAAATAGCTCCCATTCTTTGTTAACGACTTTTCCTGAACTCCAATCAAACATTAATCCCCCCCAGTCTTGAGAAAAATTAATGTCCCCAACTTTTGCATACTCTACTGAAAGTATTTTTCCATCGATCGCAACAGTTGCAGTATCGTCCTTACTCTTCAACGCCTTAATCTCACCGTCACTCAACTCCTTACCCTTAACAACCGCCCCAAAAATCGCCCCCTCATCTCCCGGTGAATCCGTAACATTCAACCGCGCATCAACAGAGTGCCCGATTTCTTCCAGCAACACATCCGCAACCGCCGCCGGATTCGCCGCATTCCCCGCCAAAAATTCCTTCGATAAATAAATCGTATCCGTCGCCGCTGCAAAAGCCCCATTCGCCCCATCAATCTCAGCAGACGAGACAACCTTCACCGGCGGAATATCACTAAAATCTCCCTGAAACCATTCTTCAGCTAAGGCTTTCGCAGCCGCAGCATCCCAGTTTTCCCCAAAAGCCACATTCAGCTTAGCTGCGAAATCTGGATCGGCTGCAAACTTACTCAAATCCCCATAAACCTCTGACATCGCCTGACCTGTTAGCAAATCGACAGAGCTATCCGGTAAACTCGTGTTGGAGTCGGTACTCACCGCACTAGCCATCCGGGTTAGCAAATCGTCAGGCAAGATGATATTGTCATAGGCTTCTGGCGTTAAAGTCGGGATATTAACTTCCTGAGCAACACCCCCCGTTAGGACGCGGTTAGCATCTAGCTGCGGGATAATAGCCTTAGTCGGTTCTAGGCTGGCATTCCAAGGTGCGATCGCACTTTCGTTATTAAATTCAGGCGTGAAAAAATTAGACACGTTATTTCCTCGTGTTGAATCGGGACAAGTACAGAGACTTACCGCGTGTTTGCTGGTATTAAATAAATGATTTCTCGTCAAAAACGATCGCGCCCATGACTGACTCTGAGTATTCCTACTCCGCGCTACACCGCTTCAACAAACTCAACTATGCCTGATGTATGTAACAATACACTAAGGATAGCTAGCATACAACTAACAAACGTTAGCAATTTTGGTTATGCTAGCGTTAGCTAAATATCATAAAATCTGAAAATGGCACAAAAAGAAGACTTATTTGCCGAAGCAGCCCAAAACTGGGACTTAGAAAGGCTTTACGAAGCTTTCGCAGAAGCTAAACGGCGTTGCAGTCCCGCCGAAATAGCTAAAAAAATGTTTCAGACTCCCAAAAGTGCAGAGGTTTATCTGTGTAAGACTTTATACCAATATGTTAAAAAACTGGCAGATTTACCGAACGAACCAGTGGGAAATTGGAGAAATGTTTGCGATCGGCTAGAGGAAGGAGGATTTAAAGTTCAGTCGTCAGCACAATTTAAAGTTAATAATTCTTTGCCGACAGAAGCATTAGTAAAAATAGTTAATATAGGTTGGCTTGAACAAAGTACAATATCGATGGATATCAATATTCAGTTAACATTCCCTTCAACTTCAGAAACTCCAAAAAAAGAAGACTTAGATAAAAACGGTTAGATGTGCGATCGCACAACCCAAACAAATCCCACAAATCAACCCTCTCTTCTCTTAGTCCGCGGAGGCGGACATCGTTTGTATAGCCGCGGTTTCAACCGCCGAGGCTTCCTCGATCTACGCGCGGTTTCAACCGCCGAGGCTTCGTTGATCTACGCGCGGTTTCAACCGCCGAGGCTTCGTTGATCTACGCGCGGTTTCAACCGCCGAGGCACGCGCGGTTTCAACCGCCGAGGCTTCCTTGATCTACTATCCAAAACATCAAGAATCGCCCGATCGCACTTCCTCAAAATCTTCAGCATCCGCCGGCAAACCAGAACCCTCGCCATTCCTCAACCGTGGCGATTCGCCATTACCCGCACCCGCAGCGTAACCCCCAGAATACCTGTCATCCAAACCCGAATCCCTCAGCGAAATCGCGCTTCTTTGACTCTGCGACAATCGATCAGATCGGCGATTTGTCCCAGAAATCGGCGGCTTCCGAGTTAAAGTTTTCCAAGCAGCCTTAATCCCCGTCACCACGCTGCGAGTTGTCACCTGCACGTTTTGCGCCTGCTTCTTCGCGCTACCAATACTGCGATCGACCTGTTTGACAACCTCCCCCGCACTTTGCACCCCATCGCTGACATCATCCGTCAACTCGCTAATTTCCAGCCCCGTCAACCGAATCGCCTCCAAAGTCGGCGGAAACTCGCGCGAAAGCGTGTCAGCGAGCTTTTCCACGCTGCGCGCCGCCCGCGTCAATGCTTGCACCGCAGGTATCAGAGTCACTAAAACAGCAGTTAAGCTAACCGCCACTAGCAAAATCGAAAGTCCTAGCCAAAATAAGGGATCGCTCACTTGAATCTCGGATTTGGGGTTTGGGAATTCATAGGCTGCTGTGGATTTAATTTTACAGTCAATGTGTCATGAAATTCTTGTGGGATGGGCATCTTGCCCGTCCCGAAGGCTGAATATTCTTGTGGGATGGGCATCTTGCCCGTCCCAAACAGCAATGAATAATGGCTGAAAGTGGTCGAGTTAGCGGACGGGAGGGCGCGACGGGGGAGTCACTTCGACTTCTGTTTCCGACAGCGTTTGACGTTCCCGCTGAGTCGCTTCTAAACCCGCGGCGATCGCCTCCTTGAGTCTAACCAAAGTTTCGTCCCAATTTCGCAGTGCAGTCTCCGAAAGTCGATCGGCTTGCAATTGGACGCTAGTCGATAAATCCTCCGCCAACTCCGGCAAAGCATCGGCAGATTTTTTCAATATCTGCCGCGTCTCCTTGCCCGTTCGCGGTGCCATCAGCAAGCCCGTCACGGCCCCGATCGCCGAACCCACCAACAGACCGCCAATAAATAATCCCGAACGTTTACTTGACATTTTTATAACTACTCTTCATACAACTTTAGGATACCTTACCTCAAACGTCGATCGCGCCTGCGCCAAAGCGTCCGTCCCAAACCCAGCAATCCCAAAAGTTGCTGAACCTGTTGCAGTTGCGATTCCAGTTGTTGATAATTCCGCCGTAATTGGTGAGTACCTTGCTGCCTTTTAGCAAAGAAATCCGGCGATTTGCCGAGGACATTGCTGCTACAGCGCTCTATTGCTGCGATCCGAACTTCAAAACGTGCGATCGTCCGCCTGATTTTCCACACTCTCGCAGCTATATAAAAACAGACCAGAGATATCATTAAATTGATAATTACAACAGCCGTCAGCATTTCTTACCTATTTTCAATTATTAACATATTCCGCTGTTTTTGGCGAAATTATAGCCCTATGTTGTAGCGACACAGCAGTGTTCATTAGTGTCAAATCAAGTCTGAAGCCTGAGAAATCTCGCTTTTATCTGAGGCAAGATCCCCCTAAATCCCCCTTAATAAGGGGGACTTTGATAACTTCCTGTCCCCCCCTTCTTAAGGGGGGCTAGGGGGGATCAGGCCTTAATCGTCAGACAGCAAATCTGCACTACGTCTTATCTTAAATTGACACCAACGAACATGATTGTGTCCCCATCAATCGGGATAAAACCTCAAGCCTGAGACATAGCCGGCAAACAAACCTTAGTACCGCCCAAACCGCAATAACCGTTCGGGTTTTTAGCAAGATACTGCTGGTGATAGCTTTCCGCGTAATAAAACTCAGGAGCATCAATGATTTCAGTAGTAATCTTGCCGTAACCAGCGGGCGTCAGAGCTTGCTGGTAAGCATCCCGCGAAGCTTCAGCTAGCTGCTTTTGGCTGGCTGAATACGTGTAAATTCCCGATCGATATTGAGTACCCGAATCATTACCCTGACGCATTCCCTGAGTCGGATTGTGGCTTTCCCAAAAAACTTTTAGCAGCGTTTCGTAACTCACTACTTTCGGATCGAACACAACCAAAACAACTTCATTATGTCCCGTCATCCCGCTGCAAACTTCATTGTAAGTAGGATTCGGAGTAATCCCCGCAGCGTAGCCAACCGCAGTCGAAAAAACACCTTTTTCCTGCCAAAATTTGCGTTCCGCGCCCCAAAAACAGCCCAGGCCAAACATGGCAGTTTCCATGCCGTTTGGAAACGGAGGCTTGAGGGGATTGCCATTAACAAAGTGAGTTGCCGGTACCGGCATCAACTCTGCCCGCCCCGGCAATGCGTCTTGGGGAGACGGCAGACTCGACTTTTTGCCAAATCCAAATAGCGCCATAAGTTTGTGAGGAGATCTCTGATAAACGTCTTTACCTTACTTAATAATATCAGATTTTTGCGGAAAATAGTCGGCCTTTTGAAGATAGACGATAAAAGGCACGAGGCAGAATTGTTTTTCGGAGTTTTTTTGTGATACCGCTCACTATAAATGAATTTTTCAATCACACTACATAGTGCTATCTGTCACCACAAAATGCCTGAAATATCACCTGTTGTTGAGGCAACAATCACCCGGATATTCTGCAAAACAGGCGATTATTAAAAGTATAGCGTTGTAGAATTATTCAATACGATTTATTTGGAGTGTGTAGAAATGGCAGCTAAACCTTGCAATAAACCTTTAAAATCTAATCCATTTATTACTTACCGCGATCCGATTACAGGCAAGTGGATTGTGATCTATCATGATTTCTCGAAATTAGCAGAACAACCACAGCTAGCACTGGCTTGAGATTTTTTATTGATTTTATCTTAAAATCAAGAATGTTTGGCAACTTGTTGGGTGGCTCAGCTTAGAGGTTTTCGATGATTCAGCAAATCAAATTATACCAATTTGCCAAATTAATGCAAGAGTATATGTAGGGTGTGGATCCCTCGACAATCTCTAAAAAAGAGTAAAAATCGGTGGGGCGACGCACCTTACACATTAGGTGAACTAAACAACCCTCCGTTTCACTCCGGCCAACAATTTTATAGTTGCCACATTTTTTATAAATGGTATTATATCATATAGCGGTTCTCAGAAAGATGAGGTACGTTGTTGGGCTTTAGCCTTCTTAGTCTAAGTGGTTATACGATCTGCCAGTTATACCTCATCTTTTTGAGAAAGGCTATATCACTCAATTATCCTTAGTAAATTTTTTTGTAGTGAGAAATTGAGTTCTCTTGAAATTATGCGGACTGAAGTCTCACTACGAACCTATTTGATTTTTTTTATTCGAGAGCTGACGCACCCTAATTTTCAACATGGCTCATCTCTTTTCGCAATTCCAAATACCGATAGAGATATTCCGAAATTATTCCGTGCAAAAACAAGTCGCGCGCTGCATTAAACGGACTGTTTGGTGCTAGCGGATGGCGGTTGACAATTACATGATTCCAGTCGTGATTTCCGGTAATCTGGCTCACGTACACTCCGAAGTTTTCATCTAATTGAAGCGACATTACCGCTCGCGCAAATTCGTCGCTAGTCAAACAGAGAGAATAAAATACTTTAAACAATTCGATCGCAGATTCTAAATCCAAAATCCTCAGCCACCTCGGCCTTTCAAAATCTATTGCAACTGTTACAGGTTGAATGCTATCATAATTAATTCCGCGTTTTTGGACAAGCTGCAACCAGTTGGGATTTGTCAGCATTGCCTGGTTGTAATCCCAGACAAAGTTATACAAAATTAAATCGTGTTCGAGAAAGGCATTTTCTGCTAAATCGCTAACTGTACGCGGATAAAGTTTTGACTTTTCAATCTCGGTGTCCGGGCCGTTGTCAATTAAGAAGTTGATAATGTTGGAACCGATGCTGATGTGCCGCACAATTAAATAACAAGCTTCGGGCGAGACAAAGTTATTTAGGAAAAATGCAGCCGATTTGTGCATTAAAGTGTAAGCGCGAAATTGAAAGGGCAACAAACGCTTTGCGATCATAATTACCGCTAGCAACAAGTTAGCAATTATTTTGATCGGGATGAGCAAATAATTGCGAGTCCAGTTTTGCAAATCCCGCATCATATATGCTTTTGCAACTAAATCGACGGGAATTGACCGATCGCAAAACAGGACATCCCAAACATTCGGATCTCGGCGGTTGTACGGTTTCGTCGCATAGGGGATTTGCCGCTCATCGGGGAGACTTTCGATATCTTGTTTTTGCAGCTTTTGCATTAGCGGATTTCCTCCAATTGCAGCAAATATAAACGAGCAGTGACGCGGGCGGTTTTGACAATGCGACGGGCGATGTCCTCTGTCATCCATTCGGCATTAATCAAATTTTCTAATTTGGCTAAATGCGACTCGTCATTAGCTCCGTGATAAGCTAAAAACGATACTTGTTCGTCTTGCAAACCGAGAGTTTCTTTGATTTGTTTTGCCCACTTTCCCGCCAACCGATTTCCCAATCCTTCGATGATAAACATACTGCCAATTAAATCAACCGGATTTTCCCGCGATGCTTGGTGGAAGATAAAAGCTGACAGTGCTTCGCTGCCAATATTCTTATCATATTCCACAATTTTTGACAACTCGCCGCCGACAGAAACATAATTCCGTTCTAACATTTGATAGTCGCGGTGTTCGTCTTGGGCGTGTCCTATAAAAGTCGATCGCAAACGAAAGTCAGTCATGTTAGAAGCAGCCCGAGCAATCCAGCGCGCTCCCTCGACAACTTGCGGGCGGAGATTGCACAGCAAAGCTTGATAGTCTTCTATTGTAAACTCTCCCCGGTACAATTTGCGGACAATAGGAACGGAACGAATTTCGCGATCGAATCTCAGCCAAATCCAGGCTAACTCCCGCAACAAATAAGCTTGCGGAGAGTAAAACATTTCCGGTTTAACACTTTCGAGAGGCGAAGCTTCGGGAACATCAAGGGATTGAAAACTTTGAGAAGTCATAGATTTATTAGTGTTTTCCACAACAGTTAACATCATGTAAGCCGTTGTAAAGCGACCGCTTTCCGGAACAAAACAAAAGATTTTTTGTCCAGACTGCAACTTGCCAGAGTTGAACAATTCCTCTAACATTAAATAAATCGCTGCACAGCCTGTATTTCCCCGCGAGTACAAGTTAGTAAACCATTTTTCTTCGGGAATCATGCAGCCTGCTTGTTCCAAAAGTTCGACAATTTGTCCCCGGAAAAAGTGAGACGAATAGTGGCACAGCAGCCAGTCAATTTCCTGCGGACAAACTCTCCCTGATTTAATCAAGCCCAGCCAACCTTCAACGCCTAATTTCATTACATTGTCTAGCAAGCGAATATTTTGCCGCAAGTCAAAGGCTCCGGCTGTGGCTGCATCGAGGTAGGATGAATAATCTAACCAGCTTTTGGTTGATGTTTCGTTTGCTAATCCTGAATACATACAAACTGGATAGGCGTTGGCGTGGGAAATCAATTCAATCCATTCTATTTTTAAGCTAATTCCTGAGGCATTCGGATGGTTTTGGAGCAAAAATGCTCCGGCGCCGTCGGATAGCATCCAACGCAGAAATTCTGTATCGAAAGGTAGGGGTTTTCCGGCTTGGACTGATGTTTCTGTTTCAAATTTGCTGCTTTTGAACAGGCGCGAGGGAAATTCGGAGGCTACGGCGATTGCTGTTTGTTTTTTGCCGAGTTCGAGTTGAGATGTGGCGTAGTTTAAGGCGGTAACTCCCGCACAGCAAACTCCTTGAGTTGAAACTATTTCTAGGGGAGATAATTCGGAAAGTTCCCCATGTACTGTGCTGGCAAATCCTGGTACTAATAAGTCTGGTAAAGTGGTAGCGCAGGCTAATAAGTCGATCGCCCCTGGTTCCAGATTTGCCTGGGCGATCGCGTCCCGGACAGCAAAAGCCGCCATTTGGCTGTTAGAATACAGTGTTTGCTGCTGTTTGTCGATCGCGTAATAGCGCAGTTTAATCCCGTTACTGTTGAGAATGCGCTGTCTGACTCTCGAAGGGCGATCGGCAATTTTGCCTAGATACTCCTCCATCTCATCATTATTAATCGCTTCTCCCGGCAAAAATTTCCCAATCCGATTGATATAAGCGCTGTGCATACCCTAAACCTCTCAAAATACTAATTTAGTCGAGTTCGTTGTTTGTTAAGTAAGTAAGTAAGTAAGTGAGTGTAAATCAATTTAACCAGAAAGAATTGGTTGAAAGCCTCTCCCTGATCGGGAGAAATTAAAATCAGACTATTCATTACTCCAATCCTCGGACTTAAGGGTAGAGGCCGCTCTCAAACTGTCAACTGTCAACTGTCAACTGTCAACTGTTCAACGACATACTTAAATCAAGCCTGAAAATATCTAAAATTGATTGTGCTTTGTGAAGCACTGAACCTGCAAGGAGCAACCAGTTGTATTGTAGAGTCAGGGGAAATCAGACAAGTTCAGCAACAGCGGCAACAAGTAACATGAAGCGGGGTGAAGTTTTTTGTAAAATTAAGCCAAAATATAACTAGAGTTCCTTCCCTGCTTCCCGACTGAAATGGATATTGCAAAACTAGATGCTTGGTATTCTCAATCTCAGCGCCGCGCTGCTGTTTCCCTGTTGATGAAACGAGTAGGCGTCACTCGCACTAGGGCTGAATGCTTTGTCAGGCTTTGGATTTACTTATCAGTGAAACAGCTTCAGGAAAGCCAGCCCCGCGTCAAACCGCCGCTGACTAAACTGGAATTACCAGCCACAGAAGTGCAGTGCACTCACCGGGAAGCAGCAGAACTATTTTACTCGGATTCCGATCGCGGGAGCGATCGCGCCGCCGGCATGATGTTAGATAAACTAGAAGCACTCGGATTGATCGAAAAACACTTTGACGGAAACGCTACAGCAATTCAAATTCAACCCATCCCAGAAATTTTAGATCCGCCGAAGCCCGAAAATTCAGTCAAACTCAAATTAGATGATTTTAACCCTCGGTGCGATGCAATTCCCGTCGCTAATTTACTAGCAAGCTATTATAACTGGATGAACCGCAGTACGAACGCAGTTCCCCAAAAGATTGCTAAAGTTATTCGGCTTTCGGCTGCTCAATATTCAAAAGGAATGCGAGTTTTGCGTCGCTGTGACAATCTCAATCCAGTCGGATTTTATTTACTTTATCCCACCGCTAGCGAATCGGATGTTAATTTTTTTAGTGCTCCGAGCAAAAGCCTGCATTTAAGTTCTGTTTCTGATATCGATCCTTTCAAGATGGCGCTACCAGGAGATCGGAATTGCCAGTCAGTGTTTGTCCGCTGTTGGGTAATCGATCCGAAATATTTAGAAGAATACCGAATTACTTTGATTGAGGATGTACAAAAAATTTTAGTAGAAATCCAAACAGATTTTCCCAATCTTTGCGACTTGTACACGTTAATTATTCACCCCAGCTATGAAAAAATGTCCTATGCTTTGGGGTTTCAAAAGACTAACAGTGATGCTCAGTTATCTCTTTATTGGATGTATTTAGCGTTGGATAGATTTTTGGCGCTGGATATCAAGGAAGCACTAAAAAATTTGTAAGTCAGAAACCCCGTTTGAGTCGGCGGTTGAAACCGCGCCTACACAAACAATGTCCGCCTCCGCGGACTCAAGAAGATCGCCTAATTTCAACCGCCTTTGCCTTCAACCCGCGGAGGCGGGTTTTGTCTGTATAGACGCGGTTTCAACCGCCGTGTCTTCGTAGTTTACAATACCTCGCAACCGCCTTTGTCTTCAACCCGCGGAGGCGGGTTTTGTCTGTATAGACGCGGTTTCAACCGCCGTGTCTTCGTAGTTTACAAAACCTCGCGACCGAGATAAGATTGGAGAACTTCCGGCACTTTTACCGTCCCATCCGGCTGCTGGTAATTCTCCAAAATAGCCGCCATTGTCCGCCCCACAGCTAAACCGGAACCGTTAAGCGCGTGCACGAATTGAGTACCTTTTTTCCCCGCTTCTTTAAACCGAATATTTGCCCGCCGCGCTTGAAAATCTGCGACATTGGAACAACTCGAAATCTCGCGGTATTTGCCCGCAGAAGGCAGCCACACCTCTAAATCGTAGGTTTTTGCCGCCGCGAAACCTAAGTCGCCGGTACAAAGCTCGATCGCCCGATAAGGCAATTTCAGCGCCTGCAAAACACCCTCAGCATCCTGCACGAGCTTTTCGTGCTCGGCTTCAGAGGTACTCGGATGCACCAGTTTTACCAATTCCACCTTATTAAATTGGTGCAACCGAATCAATCCCCGCGTATCTTTGCCGTAACTTCCCGCTTCCCGGCGAAAACAAGGAGTGAAAGAACAGTGATAAACTGGCAACTGTTCTGCTGTCAAGATTTCACCTCGGTACAAATTCACCACCGGAACTTCAGAAGTAGGAATTAACCATAAATCGTCTTGATCGCACTTAAAACTTTCTTCAGCAAATTTCGGCAATTGACCTGTAGCAGTGAGGGATTCGGTATTAACTAAAAGTGGGGGAATTACTTCTATATAACCAGCTTTTGTATGGCGATCGAGCATGAATTGAATAATCGCTCTTTCCAGGGCTGCACCTGCGCCAACTAACGTGACAAAGCGGGGACTAGCGATTTTTACTGCCCGTTCAAAGTTGATAATTCCTAATTTTTCGCCGATTTCCCAGTGGGGCAAAATCTCGGGATTTTGGGGAATGTATTCGTCTCCCCAGCGCCGGATTTCGATGTTTTCATCTTCATTTTTGCCTAACGGAGTTGACTTACCGGGCAAGTTCGGCAATGGTAACAATAGAGCTTCTATTTGAGCTTTTAAGTCTTTTTCCTGTGCTTGCAATTCGTTCGACTGCGTGCCGACTTCGTTACCTTCGGCTTGCAGAGTCTGAATTTCGGGAGATTCGAGGGGTAAACCCGATTTTCTTTTTTGCCCGATGAGTTTGGCTATTTCGTTGCTGCGGGCTTGCAGTTGCGATCGCTTACCTTCCAACTCCCGCTGCTGTTTGTCTAGTTGCAGAATTGGCTCGATTTCGTGATTGCCTCCGCGAGTGTTGAGGCCCTCTTGTACGGCTTGCGGATTTTCTCGGATTAATTTGAGGTCTAGCACGGATTTATTTTAAATAATATAGGACTTGCCGATCGCCAACCCGATTTCTGGAAAAATATCGGCTTTCGCGAGCATAGATCTACGAATCTACAGGCTTTCTGAGGATTTTTGCGTCAGTCCTATCTTAGGTTAACAGCGACAATGCGATCGGACATACAAGCTTTGGCAATCATTTAGCACCTCAAATATAATTTATTCTCATCGAAAAAACTGCGTTGGTGTCACCCATGATGGGTGACACCCCACAAAAGGATGCTATACTAACCACATTAGTAGATGCACCCTGATAATTTTCTCCCCTAACCAGCGATGTTTAGGGGCTTTTTGTTTTTTGGGCGACATGAAAGTTAGGGCCCAGATGAAAGTTAAGATAGGACGTACGGTTGAAACCGCACGCCAAACAAACGATGTCCGCCGGACGCCGACTAAAGAGAATAACGTAATTTCAATCGCTGTGTCTTTTATCTTCAACCCGCGGAGGCGGGTTTCGCTTGTATAGGCGCGGTTTCAACCGCCGTGTCTTTTATCTTCAACCCGCGGAGGCGGGTTTCGCTTGTATAGACGCGGTTTCAACCGCCGTGTCTTCTTATCTATCAAATCTAAATAAAAATGCGATCGACAAATCACCTATTCTGTTTCCTAGAAATATTTTCCAGCGAAGGCGGGATTCAATCCTACATTCAAGACATCCTGAAAGCTTATTTGTCACTAACCGCAGCCAACAACCTTCCGCCACAAGCAGAAATTTTGCTGTTGCGAGATGGGCCAGATTGTCACAATCCCTTCGAGTCCAAAAATCTCAAATTCTCTTACCTAAAAACTGATCCCGCTTGGCTTGGCCGTTTTAAGTTTGCCACCAAATTGCTAACCTGCTTGGTGCAAAAACGACCTCAACGGGTTTTCTGCGGTCACATCAAACTTGCACCGCTGATTCAAACATTATGCCAGCCGTTGGGAATTCCCTACACGATTTTAACTTACGGCAAGGAAGTTTGGGAAACACTTCCGCTAAAATATCAAATAGCAATGAGACAAGCCGATCGCATTTGGACGATTAGCAGGTACACGCGCGATCGCACTTGCGAACTCAACAACTTAAATCCCGAGAAATTCCAAATAGTGCCTTGTACTGTAGATGAAAAACTATTTACTATCGGCCCCAAACCGCTGCATTTATTAGAAAAGTACGATCTGACTGGTGCTAAAATATTGATGACTGTAGCCCGATTGCGATCGACTGATAGTTACAAAGGCGTCGATGTCACAATTCAAGCTTTGCCGGAAATTGCCAAAAGTTTTCCCAATGTGAAATACTTGGTTATTGGACGCGGGGACGATCGCCCTAGATTAGCAAAACTCGCCACCGATTTGGGAGTTGCCGAAAGAGTTATATTTGCGGGTTTTGTACCGACAGCAGATTTAGCAGCACATTATCAGTTAGCCGATGCTTATGTAATGCCCTCCCAGGAAGGCTTCGGTATAGTGTATTTGGAAGCTCTAGCTTGCGGAATACCAGTGCTCGCCGGGGACGCGGACGGATCTGCCGATCCGCTGCAAGATGGTAAACTGGGATGGCGAGTTCCTCACCGAGATCCGGCAGCAGTAGCGGTTGCTTGTGTGGAAATGCTGCGAGGAAAAGATAAAAAGTGCGATCGGCATTGGTTGAGGGAACAAACCCTCGCAGCGTTCAGTTTTCAATCCCTTTGTCAATCTCTAATTGGGATTTTTCAGATAGATCGCCCAGATTAATTTATGACGTAGAGGGCAGTTTCTCAATGTATAATAGGAAAATTAGCTCAAACACTATCTAAATTTATTAGTACAATTTGATTCCCGTACAGTAACTGTCAACTGTCAACTGTCAACTGTCAACTGATAGAGTTATGCCTACCTGAAAAGACACCAAAGGAGACCACCGTGAACCAAGGCACCCCCAAAATCTCTTTAAACCTACCCCGTATTAGCAATTGGCTGATATTGCTGGGCATCGCCTGCGTGTTGGTGTCAATTGGTTTGGGTTGGGTAGTTAAATCATTGTTGATTGTAGTAGGTTTGTTGCTGCTGACACCTGTGGTAGGATTTTTCGCGCTTCAGTGGTGGCTGAAACGCAATTTAATTGAAGACAAGTGTCCTGTTTGTCAGTACGAATTCACAGCTTTAAATCAAACTCAGTTTCAGTGTGCCAACTGCGGTGAACCTCTGAAAATAGAGGAAGGTCATTTTAGCCGTTTGACGCCGCCCGGTACGATCGATGTTACCGCCGTTGAAGTATCATCTGTTCAACAGTTAGAAGATTAATTGGGAATTGGGCATGGGGCATGGAGCATAGGGCATAGGGCATGAGTTAGTTGTTGGTTATTTTTGTTTGTTGTTACTTGTTACTTGTTATTTGTTATTTGTTACTTGTTGGTTGTAATAACCAATTCTTGATGCCCAATGCCCAATGCCCAATGCCCAATGCCCAATGCCCGATTCCCAAAATTATTTTTCCAATCGCACTGCATACCACTGCAAAAACTTTCCAGGCCCGACATCTAATTCACAATAAGTATCAATTAAATACTTAGCTTGAGCTTCCACCGAAGGAAATTTTACCACATCAGCCGGCAAATCTTCGTGTTCCTGGGATAAGACCGCTTTCAGCTTTTCTAATAGTTCCACCGCCGTCAAAAACTGCTCCGGCTGGTTTGTTTCTAATACCACAAAGGTGTCTTCGTCATACAGTGACATAGTTTTAAAGGTTGAGGTTAATTATTTCTAAAGTTTCCAGCAGTTAAGCTAGCCAAAGTATAAACTCTTAATTACAATTTCTGGGGCCCGGGCTCGAACGTGTTAAAATAGAACAACATCAGAATTCCTACCGGATTACCGTTATTAACTTAGTTCTTAACCGGGTTGTCAACAGATCCGCCACAGCATTTCTGAGGAAATTTGTCAAGTGCAAATTTGTCAACTGTCCAATTGTCAAGAAATATTCGATCGACCTTTATCTAATTATAACTGGCACTATACATTCCCATGATCACATCTACCAATTCAACCGCTGCGGCGCGCAAGCCCTCGAAATCAGAAGGTCTCAAAGAACGCAGCAACTATTTACGAGAACCCGTTGCGACTGAACTGTTACAAGAAACAACCCACTTCACCGAAGACGGGATTCAGATTCTCAAATTTCACGGCTCGTACCAGCAAGACAACCGCGACAATCGAGTTAAAGGACAAGAAAAAGACTATCAGTTCATGCTCCGCACCCGCAATCCCGGCGGGTTAGTTCCACCCCAGCTATTCTTGGCGTTAGACAAGCTATCAGAAGAATACGGCAACCACACGCTGCGCGTCACAACCCGCCAAGGTTTCCAAATTCACGGCGTGCTGAAAAAAAATCTTAAAGCAGTGTTTTCCTCAATTATTAAAAATATGGGGTCAACCTTGGGAGCTTGCGGCGACTTGAACCGCAACGTCATGGCACCGCCAGCACCTTACAAAAATCGCCCAGAATACCAGTATGCTTTGCAATACGCCAACAATGTCGCCGATTTGCTGACACCGCAAACCGGTGCTTATTACGAAATTTGGCTCGATGGCGAAAAGGCTATTTCCGCTGAGGAAGACCCCGCAGTTAAGGCCGCCAGACAGCAAAACGCGAACGGCACAATCTTTAGCGACGACAAGGAAGAGCCGATTTACGGCGAGCATTATATGCCGCGCAAGTTCAAGTGTTCTGTTACTGTACCGGGAGACAATTCAATAGACTTGTACTCTCAGGATTTGAGCTTGGTGGTAATTACCAATGAAGCTGGCGAGTTGCAAGGTTTTGACGTGTTTGCCGGCGGCGGTTTGGGGCGCACTCACAACAAAGAAGAAACTTTTGCTCGCGTTGCGGACGAGATTTGCTATGTTGCCAAGGATGATGTTTACAATTTGGTCAAGGCAATTGTAGCAACCCAAAGAGATTTTGGCGATCGCACAGACAGACGACACGCCCGACTCAAATACCTGATTAACGACAAAGGCGTCAAGTGGTTCCAAGAAAAAGTAGCCGAATATTTTGGCAAACCGCTAGAAGCGTTTAAACCTCTGCCTGAGTGGAAGTATTTTGATTTCTTGGGCTGGCACGAACAAGGCGACGGCAAACTGTTTGTCGGCATTTCCGTAGAAAACGGTCGGATTAAGGATGAAGGCTCGTTTCAGCTAAAAACGGCTTTGCGGGAAATCGTGCAGAAGTACAATTTGCCTCTGCTGGTGACACCGCACCAAAACGTGACGATTTACGATATTTCGCCGGATATCAAATCAGAAATTCAGGGAATACTCGATCGCCGCGGCATTCAAGCGGAAACTGCGATCGACCCCTTAGTACGTTATTCTATGGCTTGTCCGGCATTTCCCACGTGCGGGCTAGCGATTACCGAGTCCGAGCGCGCGATTCCCGGCATTTTAGAGCGGATTCGGGCGATTTTGACCAAAGTTGGCTTACCAGACGAGCATTTTGTAGTGCGGATGACTGGCTGCCCCAATGGATGCGCTCGCCCTTATATGGCAGAATTGGGATTTGTTGGGAGTTTCCCGGAATCTTACCAGATTTGGCTGGGCGGTTCTCCCTCACAAACCCGGCTGGCAAAACCCATTGAGGAAAAGCTGCACGTCAATGATTTTGAAGCTTTTTTCGAGCCAATTTTTGTTTATTTCAAGCAAAAACGGCAACAAAGCGAGAGTTTTGGCGATTTTTGCGATCGCGTTGGGTTAGAATCTATCCGTCAATTTGTAACCAATCACCAATCTGCTGACTCGATGACAACTGAGATTAATGATTTAGATGTTACGTCTAGTAACGGCGATGAAAACGAGACAGCCACTGCTGGCGGTGGTAAAGTCCGCCGTCGCATCAGCGTCCGCGATGAAATCTACAACGAGCTCAAGGAAGAAGCAGCCCGTCAGGGCAAGCCTATCACGCAGCTAGCTACAGAGGCAATTTCCACTTATTTGAAGAAGATTAAGGAGGAAGGATAAGCCGATTTTCGATTGTCAATTTTCGATCGCATCAGATAAAGTTCAGACCAAAGTAACATAAGGGCAGAGCATTTGCAGAAAAAACCTTGAATTTGTCAAATAATTCCGGTTGTAAATGCTTTGCCTTTATTGTTTCTGAACAGTTTTTTTTTAGATAAAAACGGCGATTGAAATCGCTTCTATACAAACAATGTCGGCCTCCGCCGACTAAGAAATAAGTCGGGTAAATAGTCTATAGCCCTTCTCAGATAGGTGAGGTATGTTGTTGGGCTTCAGCCCTCTTATGGTGATTATATAGTAAGCGAGATCGCATCAAAAACTCCAATTACAGTAATACCTCATCTTTCTGAGAAGTCCTATATCTCTTCTCTTCCTCTCTTCCTCTGTGTTCTCTGCGGCCTCTGCGGTTAAATAAAAAAATCTAATACAAAGCGAGCAATCCAAAATCTCATGGCTCAATTACAAAGATTAGCAGTTACCGCAGCCCAAATTAGTGCTAACAAAATCGACTTAACAAAAGAACAACAGCATTATTTAAATCGCGTGTTGCGGTTGCAAGCGGGCGATCGATTTATAGCAATGGACGGCTGCGGACATTGGTGGTCAGCAATTCTAGAAGTGCAGGAAACCGGGTTATTTGCCTCGATAACAGAGGAGATTGCGGTTAACAGGGAGCTTCCCGTCGCAGTAACTTTGATCGCCGCTTTGCCCAAGGGAAACGGCTTTGATGAGGTTGTCCGACAGGCCGCGGAGTTGGGAGTGGCAAGTATTGTACCCGTGACGAGCGATCGCACTTTGCTCAAACCAAGTACGCAAAAAGTCGATCGCTGGAGAAGAATTGCTGCGGAGGCGGCGGAACAGTCGGAACGTCAAATTGTGCCGACGGTTTATGAGCCTCTTTCCTTTGATTTGGCGGTACGGATGAATTATCGACTGTAATAGCTGGTTTAGAACCCCCCCAGCCCCCCTTCTTAACGGGGGAGGAAGAGCCGGAATCGATCGCGATTGCTATTGGCCCGGAGGGCGGCTGGACTGATGGAGAAGTGGAAAGGGCGATCGAATTTAGTTTTGAACCTGTTTCTTTGGGTAGGAGAATTTTGAGGGCGGTAACAGCACCGATGGTGGCTTTATCCTTGGTAGGAGCCGCTTTTGAAAAGCAGCCATCCCAAAAAATATTTTCCTGAAGTGCTAGATATGGTAAAGGAAGCTAAAATGTCAATGAGTCCTTAGGCATAAAACTAAAATGTTAAAATCAGTAAAGGGTATATATCGAGACGGCAAAGTTGTGTTATTGGAAACTCCGGGCGACTTAACCGAAGGGAAAGTTATCGTTACTTTTCTGGCAGAATCAGGATTAGTAGAGCTGCAATCTCTCGGTATCGATCGGCAACAAGCAGGAGATTTACGGGTAAGGTTGAGCAGGTTTGCAGAGGATTGGGAACGACCTGAAATGGATGCTTACGATGCTTTATAGGCGAGGTGATGTAGTGCTGGCTTTGTTTCCCAACGCTGATTTGCGGACTGCGAAACGCCGTCCAGTTTTGATAGTTCAAGCGGACAATCTGGGCACTGGTTTAGGACAAACTATTACAGCGATGATTACTAGCAATTTAGCCCGCGCAGGACACCCAAGCCGGGTTTTTGTTTCCCTAGCAACACCGGAGGGCCAGCAAACACGATTGTTAGCTGATTCCGTAATCATGACAGACAATCTGGTGACGCTTCTAGAAGTTGAAATCGATCGCAAAATTGGTATTTGGTCAAATATGCCGGCGGTAGATGCAGCTATCAAATATACTTTGGCAATCCCATCGACAGGGCGAACCGCCAAATATAAAAAAAAGTTTTAAATTTATTATATCAAATCTGTCTTGTGTTAAGAGAATTCGTAAAATAGGTGTTTAAGGGCAATGAAAAGAAATTTAAGGAAAAGCCGATCGCTCTTTTGGTCAATCGCGCTTTTGACAATGTTAGCTACAACATCAGTTTTCGCACAATCTGAGCACTCTGCGATCGCTCAACAGATTAATTGCGATCGCCCCCAAGGAGATGCACAAGTCAGATCTTGTATTAGGTTAAGGTACGAAGCCTCGGATAAACGGCTGAACGAGGTTTACAAGCAACTGGCTGCTAAATTGAGCAAGGAAGAGAAAGCCCTACTTGCGGAAGCTCAGTTAGGCTGGATCAAAGTGCGAGATAATAGCTGCGAATTTGAAGTGTATAGAAATCGCGGTGGTAGCGGGTTTCAAGGCTTTCTGAATGAGTGTTTGGAACGAGCTACTAAACAGCGCACAGCCGAATTAGAGAAATATTTACAGAGATAAACAATGATGAAAATGCGATCGCCCTTAAGCTTCACAATCAACTTACTAATTTTTAGTGTAGCTTCCCTCCCAATCTTAGCACAATCCACACCGACCATTCAAAGCATCCCCAATGGCGACTACTTTTACGGACAAACAAGCAAAACAAATCAGCCCGGTAAAGAGTACATATTCTTAAGGAAATCCAAGAAGACTGTCACAGGATTTGGCTACCAAAGAAATACAAGTTATCGTTACTGTTTTCGAGGTAATGTCAATAAAAACACTATGATCCATCCCACCGTGATTGAGTTCACGGACGGCCCCGCAGGACATAAACTTTATCAGATTAAATCTATAGATTTAAATAGTTTTCAGAGACTCAATGGTTCAGACACTCAGGTAAATGGCAGACAAAGGCTGACAGAATGTATCAAGTTATTCGAGAAAAATAAGAAAATTTAGAATCCAACAAAACCTCGATCGTAACAAAGATTAATTTTCCGACATCTGCGTTAACTTGCGTGCATCTACGGTTCAAAGAAAATCAAAAAACGGGAGTATAATTCATGAAAATGCGATCGCCCACAATCACCGCCATTATCTCAGCAGTCTTAGCCACCGCCAGCATCCCAGCAGTTTTCGCCCAGCGACAGCCATCAACCACCGAAATCAACATCGATAAAAATTGTCGCCCCAACCAACAACTACCGCAACTTGAAAGATACACTATCTTCTTCAGAAACGAATTCACAACTAACGGTCAAAAATATTGGTTCTACAGCGCCCGCTATCAAGATGGAGGCGTGGTTCTGTGTATATCAAAACCCAATTTTGACCAACCAAAACATTTAAATCAACCCAAAATACAAGCCAACTTTATTGATAAAATAGTCCGAGATACCAAAAACCAAACTGCCTTTATCGTCACAGTCAGAGAAGGAAATGGTCTTGATACACCCATGACAAATTATGGCCTAGATTTCAAAAATGTCGATCGACCAAAACTCACCTCCCTTTCCCTCCTACAGCAACGCGGAACCCTCAAAGACGGCGACCCCAGCCTTCCCAACGGCAGCTTCTACCGCGAACACAGCTTCCAAGGAAATGCAAATCAATCCATCACCATCGACCTCAAAAGCAGATCCTTCGAGCACTTCATCACCCTCATCGCACCCAGTGACAATAAAATTGTAGATATCAAAGCAGTTCGCGTCAACAAGAGAGAATCCCAAATAACCGTAAAATTGCCCAGTAACGGCACTTACAAAATAGTTGTTCAAGGACTCGATCGCACCAGCAAAGGTTCATACACCCTCAGCATTAATTCCAATCAACTTTAACAAACACCAGCCCAAATATTATATAGCACTTCTCAGGACACATCCGCGTTCATCCGCGGTTATAAAATCTAAATCTTATCCTTGCAAACAGCCGAAAATTACCCACAAACATCAAAGCAAAACTTGTTAATCACTGGCAAAACCAACCAAACATCAGCCAAGATAGAAACACACCCATTCCCCCAACCGCCATGACAGACATCCACGAAATAGCCACCGCCCTCGAAAGCCAAGACTACAAACAAGCCGCCCAACTCATCAAACAACTGCAAAAAGAATCCCCCGAAAATCCTTGGGTACAATACTACATCGGTCGTTACTACGAACTCACCAACAACCCCGACAAAGCCCAAACCACCTACAAACAAATACTCCGCGACATCACCAACCCCAAAATCGTTTCCCAGGCCCGCCAAGGCATTCAACGCATTGAAACGGCACAACAAAACCTCCGCCAACAAGCCATCGAAACTGCCAAAAACGACCCCAGCAGCCTAGAACCCGGACTCCTCATCCTCGAACCAGTGAGTCCCGAAGACAAACCCGCAGCCGTACAAAATATCAGCAGAATCTTCAAAATCGACGCCTACACAACCCGGATGCAAATCCAAAGTCGCGGCTGGAGACTCTACAAAACCGGCCCTATCGCCGAACTCAGAATTTACGGCCAAGAACTTCTCAACGCCGGAATTCCCGTATTTTGGGCAACCCTAGCCGACATTAAAAACATCCAAATTTTCCGAGTCCAACACTTCCAGTCTCTCTCTTCTCCAGCGGTTGTTTGTAAAGATAACCTAAATCGGCTCGGTGCTATAGAATTTAACTGGTCAGAAGTCAGCCAAAGAGTAGAAGGCTTATTACCAATGTTCATGGAAATCATGGACTACTCGCCCAACCGCAGAAACGAGCAATTTCGCCACAAAGAAATCACCCAAGATTACGCTCAAATCTGCGACTTGCACATTCCCAGCCGCAACTGCATTCTGCGAATTTGCGACCAAAGTTACGAATTTAAACAAGGCGTTGACTTCACTCAAAGTTCAGCAACTAGCGTAGCTTCACCGCAGTCAAAAAACAAAAAATCTAGTGTCAAAAAATCCCCACAAATACCTCAAAGTACCACCAGAATTAACTGGAATCATTTGCTAGAAATATTTGACCAACAGCTTGACGTTACAGTTTGGTCGGAATTTACTCCCTTTGCGGAGACAGTTCTCGATTACACGCATATGTTAAGCAAAATCGAATCTCATGTAGAGGTAGAGCGCAAATCCGAAACTCCTTGGGACTCGGCGTTCCAGCTATACAGCGGATTAGCCTTTCTCAGACACCCAGGAAATAGGGAATAAAAAAAGAGTTAAAAATTAAAAATGAGGAATCCCATTTTTAATTTTTCAACCCCAGCATTTGGAATTATCCAATCCCCAATTCCCTATTGCGAATTCTCCATTTCCTACTTGGTTTTCACCTGACGAGCCATTTCCCGGAAATTATTCATGCTTGGGCCTGGGGTGCGACGATTTGCAGTTGGTGTCGGCATTAAATTATTAGGAGCAAAAGTCAGAACAGGTTCAGCTTGACTCGACACTTTGCCGTTAGTTGCAGCAGCAGGTACCTTCGGCACTTCCGAAGTCTTAGCAGCAGCGCTAGCGACTGGTTCTTTTTCTTTCTTAGACTTTTTCTCTACCTTAGCTTTATTCGCCGGTTCAGACTTCTCAGACTTGACAGCCTCAACTTTTGCCGGTGCGGCTGCAACAGGCTCAGCCTTCGCAGGTGCAACCTTCGCAGGTTCTTTATCCGAAGATTCGCCCAAATCTAGGAAATATTCAGACTTTTTCAAGCCCAACAGTCCAGCGAAAAAGCCGAAAATACCGCCGAAGAAATTTTTGATAAAACCAAACATTAGACTTACTCCTTTTGTTTTTTTAGAGAAATTTGTACAAGTTTGTCAACAAAGTTAGATTACGAGCTAAGGCAACCTTTGTCTATATTTCTTAATCAAAATTTACATTTTTTGATTAAAAATGCAGAGCTTCTAGTAATTTTTACTCAGTAATGCCAGTTTTAACTTTGCACTTATTTACGATTATCTCAGAATTTATGACTGATTTGCTATTGGCCAGCGATACCTCAAGCCGATTCGCCATCTGTCCTACTCGGGGTCAAACTCCCTAGGGGAGTAATTTATGCTGTAATCGGCAAGCAATTTTCTTTTCAAATGAACAGTTCGCTCGATCGCAATCCCGTCATTCTCATCCACGGCATCTGGGACACAAAGACTATTTTTGACAAAATGTCCGCCCGCCTCACCCAACTTGGATGGTGTGTCCACAGCCTCAACCTCACCCCCAACGACGGCAGCCTCGGCCTCGACTCCCTAGCCAAGCAACTGGCAGACTACATTTCTGAGACGTTCGATCCAGAACAGGCGATCGACATAGTAGGCTACAGCATGGGAGGCATCGTCAGCCGCTACTACGTCCAGCGACTCGGAGGTATTAACCGAGTCCAGCGTTTCATAACCATATCTTCCCCCCACAAAGGAACCCTCACCGCCTATTCCCTGCGCCTACCAGGATACCTGGATATGCGCCCCGATAGTGGCTTGTTGCGCGATTTGAACCAAGATGCGACTATGCTCAAACGCATAAATTTTACATCAATGTGGACGCCATTTGATGTGATGATTTTACCGTCGCACAGCTCCCAAATGCCAGTAGGTAAAGAAGTTAAACTCAACGTTTTGCTGCACCGCCAAATGGTGACAGATTCTCAAAGTATTAACGCATTAGTTCGAGAACTAGAGGCTCCTATTGTACCCTCTAAATTTACCCAAACAATCTCTAGTAACAATCTCTGATTCCTAGTACATAATCTCCAACTTGAGCGTATTCGCTGCGACCGAAAATTGCTTCTGGATCGCAGTAATATTTAAATTCCAACAAATTTCCAAACGGATCTTCTAGAAAAAAGGTGCGGTGTTCTGTGGGCAAACCTGGAAACCGCCGTCTTGATTCTTGATAAAAATTCAACTGTTTTTGCCGCGCCATTTCTAACAGCGCTTCCCAGTCAGACTCCGAGGTAAAAACTAAGCCGAAGTGTCTGGGATAGATGCCGCGCTGGGGTGTTAGAGGTTCGTGGGTGACGTGGGCGACAATCTGATGGCCGCAGAGATTTAAAATGAGAGAACTGGGTGACTCCCGACCCAATTCGCAGCCGAGCCCGCTGACATAGAATGCTTTGGTTCGATCGATATCGGTTACGGGGAAGGCAAGATGAAATAAGACTTGACTGTTCATAACAATAAGAGACGCTACTAGAGGCTATGCAAAACTCAGAATTCTTTTTTAATTATTTGTCTTGGTCTAATCCTTGGCTGGTGGCGATCGCCCTGAATACATTTTTACTCGCGATCGCCACCCTTGCTCCCAAAAAATTGCTTACTCCGGCTGGACAACTCCACGGTTGGCTGCTGGGTGTTATCATCTGGGGCAGTTTGGGATGGCAAGGCTATGCTGTGGTCATGTTCTACTTTCTGGTCGGATCTGGAGTTACCCGCATTGGCAAAGCCCAAAAAGAAGCTGAAGGTATTGCCGAAAAGCGATCGGGCGCCCGAGGCCCGGAAAATGTCTGGGGTTCGGCTTTAACCGCTGCTATTTGTGCTGTGGCAGTTTTGGCATTATGTATTTTCCGAGACACAGGTTTAGGAGACACAGGCGGTATTTTAGGAGACACAGGCGGTATTTTAGGAGACACAGGCAAGATGCCTGTGCCACAAGATGCTATTTGGCCTGTGTCACAAGATGTGATTTCCTTGTTGTTGCTGGGCTATGCGGCGAGTTTCTGCACCAAACTTTCCGATACCTGCGCTAGCGAAATCGGCAAAGCTTACGGGAAGCATACGTTTTTGATTACTACCTTGCAGCCTGTACCTAGGGGTACGGAAGGGGCGGTAAGTTTGGAAGGAACGATCGCAGGTATTGTCGGATCGATCCTGATTGCTCTTGTGAGTTGGGCTGTGGGTGTAATTGACTTGACAGGAATTGTCTTTTGTGTTGTTGCAGCTTTTATTGCTACGAACATCGAGAGCGTGATTGGTGCGACGGTGCAATCAAAGTTTGAGTGGCTCACGAACGAGGTAGTGAATTTTTTCAATACACTCATCGGAGCGATCGCAGCGATCGTCCTAGCCTCCGCTTGGAGAACTTTTTTAGCCTAGTCCAGCTTGCACGAAATCTCACCCAAGAAACCGGGTTTTGCACGATTATTCAAGGCATTAACGCAATATTTTCGTATAAAACCCGGTTTCTGCGCCCAGAAATATGAGTTATTAATCGTTAGTCATTAGTTTCAAGGAATCAACCAATGACAACTGACAACTGACAACTGACAACTGACAACTGACAACTGACAACTGACAACTGACTAATCGTCGTCTTTTGGCCCAAAAACCATTTGTACAATCATCGTTGGTTCGCCCCGCTTGTGATAGCGATCGGCCCAATTACGAATAATTTCATCTAATTCCTCAACAGCCTGTTCTAGGCGTTCCGGCGGAACATCCAAAGTTTCCATAACTCGCATGACTTTCGGTTGTTTTTCCGCCCAATCCTTCATCAGTCGGAAATATCTAGCCGTATCCTCCACCATCGTAAACGTGCGCTCTTCCTGTTCTGCGGGAGAGTAAGTAGCGCGGGTGAGGGCATAAAAAGGCATTCCCCAAGGAGAGTCAATTCGAGTCACGGTTCCGGAATAGATCAAGCGGCGCTTGATGTGTTCTGCTAGAGCTTCGCTTAAAGGCATTCGCCTTTCTGCTGACATTTCTTCTTGCGATCGTCTATGTAGAAACTCGATCAACTCCATAAACTGAAAAGAATTGATCAATTGAGCATCAGGTGGATTGGGAGGAATCTTGCCTTCGAGATATTTTTTCTCATCCGCCGTCAAGCTGTTTCCCGGAATCCGAGGGCGTCCCGGAACCCAAGGATACTGTTCCAGCCAGACATAAGGAAACTGAATCAAATATCTAGGTTCTTGGGAACCCAACATTTTCAGCAATTTTCCCTTAGTCAGAGCTTCCCGGACTTCCTCGACGATGACTTTCACCCGTTTAGGCTCAATGTGATGCAAGTGTCCGGTCATCCGCAGGTTGTTTTCCTGCTCCATATAGGTCATATAAATGGCACACTTAGCTGCCGTTGCCGCCGCGTCTAAAAACGCTCCGTGCCTGTGTCCGCTGGTTCTCATGGCGCTAAACGCCAGATATAGCATGATCTGATCCATTGCACTGGGACTCAGGCTTTTGACCAGATCTAAAGAGTCATTTTTCATAAAAACACTAGGTAAGTGGGAAACTCAGAGTATGAAAGACCTGAGAGGAAAACGACCAGGCGATTTCAATCGCCTTGAATCTTTCCATTACCGCCTTGGGGTTGTTCGATCAGGTGTACTTTTGTAATGTACTTTCGATGGGACAATTACCACCTCAAACCTTACAACCCTGTACGCATAATGTTTGCTCCTGATGGAGCCTAAGAAAGCGGGGTAATGTTCGCTTGTCGGTCAATGTTATAAGAGCTTGTGAGGCTTGCAGCACTGACGAGAGTGACTTTAAGACTGTTTAACTACAAGCGACAGAGCGGAAAACTAGCGTCGCATTCAAGGAGTGTCCTGACTCAAATAACGTAGACCTCGAAAGTCTGAGGCCCGTCAGTACAGCTTGCTCGATTACTCTTACAAGCTCAGTGGCGTTGATTCCCTGAGTTACTGACAATCTCCGAAATAGTAAAACTTGGAGGCATCTTTTCATCCTCCATAAAAGAAATATTGCGAGACCGCCGAATCAAGCATAGCCGACAGTCGCCGGAAAGCTTGGCAGCTACCCTAAGATTCAGGCCGGTTAATTTTCCTGAGGTCACTCGGGCCTTAGCTTAAAGGCGATCGACACCGAATAAGTGGTTCTTATTGGCGAATTTAAGTCGAGAGCTGCACCCTCTGCACTCAGGGTGTAGCTATATATTAAGTTAGTTATCGCACGTCAATTATAGTGCAGCGGTTAAAAATTAAACCCCACCTGTGGGGGGAAAACGTAAAGAACTATTGCGATCGGAAGAATTTGAGGCGACTCAGAGAGGGGGAGAATGGGAAAAAGAGAAAGAGCATTTTCAATACAAAACCGCCACCTACGAGAATATATCTCTACGTAGATGGCAGCTCCAGTTTATATTGTGACATTTGTTACAAAAAAAATCTTCTAGGGAGTATCAATAAAAAGTGCAGTGGCCTGACGAACCTGACAAACTATAAATCCCAGAAAATGCGATCGATCGACACGGGCGACCTCCAAACCAGCCTCGAAACCAGAAACAAGTCAGTTGCGGAACTAGCTTTCTGGCAATGCGATCAAAATTATTATAGTGCCTGAGTGTCAGTGTTGACCTGCATCAAATCATACCGTCCGGTGCCTCTGCGGGGAGCGCGATCTCCTCTTTGTTGAGTTTGCGCTGATAACATATATTGAGCGGTAGAAGTTTTTAGCTGTGGGACTGGGGATTCTATGCTTAGAGCGGCGGTAGCACTCAAGCTAAGGCCCAACAGGCTGAGTAAAGCAATTGCAGTGTAGGTGTGCATGGGTAGTATCCGTGTCAGTGTCTAGTTACAGATACGGACTTTTCCCTTGCTAATCAGGATTGATTTCCTTGAATTTGCCAGACTACCCAAAAAAACATGATGGGAGAATTATTTGATTTTAGTCCTGGACGCAGGGGCGAGCAGAAACCGGGTTTCGACTCCGCTTAACCAGCAGTTTTTTACGAAAATCTTGCGTTGTACTCCACAGATGAGGTAAAAAAACCGATTTCTTTGGTCTTAATACGTAAGTCCTCAATTTTTTAAATTGTCTCACCCAAAATAAATTTTAGTTACCTGAATTGACAGGTAAAAAGTCTGGGAGCATCTCAGTTTTGATGTTTTGATTTTATAGTGCGAGCGTCCCCGCTCGCGATCTATAATCGCGAGCGGGGACGCTCGCACTGTAAAGAAATTGCTTTTTTGCATTCATTGAGATGCTCCCAAAAGTCTCTCCAGCCTGGAACATACAAAACCGCCAAATATTGAAAGAGTAAATCCCTCAATAGATGGCGGTTGCAGCTCGATCTGCTATTATTTTTAACACGCAAAAATATCCTAATGACTGTCAACAAGAAGTGCAGTTGCCAAACGAACGTGACCAACTAGAATCCCAGAAAATCAGATCGACACGGGCGGCAGAAACCCACTCATTTGCAGAACTTTCTTTCGTCCTATGCCATTAAGCTAGTATGTAATGTGTGTAAAGATCGTGCTGAGCAAACTCTCTGCGTCCGCTGCCTCTTTCTGGAGAACGATCGCCTTTTTGTGATTGAGTGGACGCCAAGAACATATAATCAGCAGTGGCAATTACGAGCAGTTCCACTAGGCGTTCAAAATATCGAGCGGCGCTGGCACTCAAGGTAATGCCCAACAGGCTCAGTAAAGCAATTGCAGTGTAGGTGTGCATGGGTAGTTTCCGTGTCAGTGTCTATAACCTGATACAGACTTCCCCCCATCCATCAGGATAAATTTCTGGCAATTTTCGGAACTTTGCAAAAAACCTCACCTCTTCGATGTTACTGCACCCGCTAGGAGCCAAGCACCAGCAAAATTCAGCCTGCCCCATACCGTCAGAGGCTTTTCGGTTTCGCAACTCTGTAGAAATCTGTCGGTTTCCCAGTCCAAAGTCACGAGTTGCCAAGTTCGATCGGCTAAGGATGGGGGACTTGTCAGCGTCAGTGTCCAGTCTTGTGCGCCCAGACGGCGGAAAATGCCCGAAAATTGACTCTCGGTATTTGCTGTTTTACTACGCGGATTTACGTAGAAACCGGGTTCAACTTTCAAAGTTATGGGTTCTAATACAGAAATTTCGTTGAGAAACCCGGTTTCTCGATCGCTTTTGACTGACACAGGACATTCGCCGCTGGCGGGATATGCTTGAGGTCGATCGAGATAATAGCGCTGCCAATGTAGCCAGTCCGATCGATCTCGTGTCAAATTAAATAAAGGAACAACCGCCGCCCTCGCCTCGGAATCTTGCAGCAAAGCTTCTTGCAAAACTCTGACAGGCAAATCGCGCGGCTGACATCCAACTTCCGCACACAAAGCCGCCGCCATCCCCGCCGCCTGTCCGATATTCATCACCAAAGGCTGCAAGCGAGTTGCACCGTTGGCGATGTGAGACACGGAAATATTTTTTTCGCAAACTAGCAATCCGTCTGTAGTCGCAGGAATTAGCGCACTGTAGGGAATTGTGAAGGGAGTGCCAGTCCAGCGGCCGCCCCAGCGGATGGATTTGGGCTGCAAGGGAATGTCGCCGCTGGTGTAATGATGGTCGTTGGCATAGTTGCCGATCGCAATTGTATCGCAAATTCCCTCAGAATCGATCGGCAATTTCGCGACTCTACCCCCGACAACCGGCAAAATATCTTGTTCTTTGACTGTACTTATCCCTCGCAAACGGCGGCTTTCTCGGTAGTAGGGGTGCAAGGCGAAGGAAGACAGTAGGGAAGAATTTGATTGATTTTCGATATTGGAAATGGGGAAAATATTTTGTGCTAAACCGTAGCGGGGGCCGAGTTGGGTTTGAATGAAGCGGGCGAAACTTTGGCTGTGCCAGAGACTTTCTTGGAGGAATTGTTGTCGGGATGCTTGAGATTCAATTAGTCGATCGACCTTTTCACCATAATCATTACCACAAATCGGCCAATTAATCATCAACAATCCCCCAGGAAGTCGGCCGTAATTGAGAAATTGTTCGGGAGTGTAATCTTTCCAAGCATCGAAAAATCGATCGGGATTGTCAACAGGTGGCGCGGGAATTTCTGGCGCCACCGCGCCCTCGCCAAAATCCTGCATGATGGCCACCCAAGTTGGAGCTTGCACCGAATAGCGTTCTGTGAGATCGTTAGAGGCGATCGGCGCGCTAGGTTCTCCCCACTCAGCTTGGAATTCCCAACCCCAGCAGTGTCCAACATCCGCTAAAGCCAGCAAATCTCCCAATTCCGTTGCATCCAAAGTGATTTTGGCAGAAACCGTAAAATCTGCAAATCTCACCCCAGAAATTCTGTTGTCTTCAAAAATCACATCTTGAGCTGTTTGTCCAGAAATCCACTGCAAGTTCGGCAAACACTTAACCCAATCAGCAAAAATTTCAGCACCGATGCGGGGATCGTAAGTAAAAAAACTGACCCAGCCCCAATCCAAACCTCCCGGTTGTCGCTGCTGGAGTTCCCGGAGAAACGCGCCCCACAAACCAGTCTGAAATGCTGCTAATTCGTTGCCGTCGGGAGCACAAACGCCGGCCGAAGTCAGCATTCCTCCCAGCCAGGGGAATTCGCTGACTAAAATAGTTTTGGCACCTCGGCGGGCTGCTTGGACTGCTGCTGAAGTGCCGCCGGTGCCGCCACCAACTACTAAAACATCTGCTTTTAAGACGGGAAACATAGGCAATAGGATTGGAGATTGGAGATTTGGGATTGTTCAAGGCTTATGTAGGCGAGCCGTGCCGTGAATATACGGATATATGTTAAACACTTGTGATAATTACCAGCAATTCGTGCCGTGAATATACGGATATATTTTAAACACTTGTGATAATATCAAATGTTGAGTACCGTTAATCTACGGATATATGCTCGATATTTATAATAATTTTAAGTGTTCAATGCCGTAAATATACTGTTAGATCTTCGAGGTTTGCGATCGATCGCGACTTTGATTTGAATTTGTTAAGTCTTTATAAAGAATATATCGTAAATTATGTGACTGTCGCGCATTTGTGTGGTGAGATGACCGCAGAACTCGCAAATTTTGAGTTCTCATTTTTCGCAGGTAAATCTTATCAAGATGACACCGCAAACCACGATAAGATAGAAAAGGGAGAATAGATATAGAAAATTTTACATTCTATAATTTCCCAGTTACTTATTAATGGTTGAAAATGGAAAAAGGTTTTATTTTGTGGTTTACCGGACTCAGCGGTTCTGGCAAGACAACTATCAGCAAAGCTCTCGAACCAGAATTGAAGACCCGAGGCTGCAAAGTTGAAATATTGGATGGAGATGTCGTTCGCACCAACTTGTCAAAAGGCTTGGGATTTAGCAAAGAAGACCGAGATACTAATATTCGGCGGATTGGATTTGTCGCAAACCTACTCAGCCGCAATGGAGTTGTGGCAATCACGGCAGCTATTAGCCCCTACAGAGCTATTCGCGACGAAATTAGAGCAATGGAGCCAAATTTTGTTGAGGTGTATGTCAAAGCGGCATTAGAAGTGTGCGAAGTTCGAGATGTCAAAGGGCTGTACGCTAAGGTCAGAGCAGGAGAGATTAAGGGTTTTACGGGCATTGACGATGCTTATGAAGCACCCCTCAATCCCGAGATTGTTTGTTGCACAGACGAGGAAAGTTTGGAAGATAGTGTCAAAAAAGTTCTGAGCAAGTTGGAACAGTTGGGTTACATTTAATGTTGGCGGGGTAGGAAGAGGATAGGGGCAAAAAGCGATGGTGGTGAACAGTTCTTCGCGCGGCGCGCAACTTGAGAAAAAACCTCACCCTGCGGTTGTCTTGGCAAAAAGGAAAAGGGGAGATTTTCTCCCTTATCTTTGCAGGAAAGGGTCTGAGGGAGAGGTTTTCAGCACAATCTGCAAACAGGTTTATGGCGTAAGTAATGCAGTCAAAAATTTAATTTTCCAAAGTTTAACTGTGTCAGTGCTGGCGGCGACTGTGGGTTCATCTGTCGCGGTGGCCCAGTTTTTGCCTCCTCCTCCTCCTTCTCCTCCTTCTCCTCCTCCTTCCCCTTCTTATCCTCCTCCTTCCCCTTCTTATCCTCTTCCTCCTCCTCCTGCTTCGGGTTCGGGTTCTCCGATTCGCGTACCGGTACCGGCAGCGCCGGGATTTCCGTCAGTTCCGGCCAGTGCACCTTCGAGTGTACGATCGGAAGTTTACACTTTGGGCGCGGGCGATCGCATTCAAATGGACATTTTCAACGTCCCAGAATACAGCGGCCCCAACGGTCAACACCAAGTACAGGCTGACGGTTCCCTGAGTTTGCCCTTAATTGGCAGCCTGGGAGTGGCCGGAATGACCTTAGAACAAGCTTCTAATGCTGTCAAGGAGCGATACGGCAAATATCTCAAACGTCCTTGGATTACGCTGAAACTGCTGGCTGCGCGTCCTTTACAAATTGCGATCGCAGGCGAAATCAACCGCCCCGGAGCCTATACAATATCTTCAGCAGCAGGCCCTGGAGGCACCTCAGAGCAAATAGGCACTCAAATGCCCACAATATCGCGGGCGCTGCGACTCGCGGGCGGAATTACCCAGTCAGCAGACGTGCGGCAAATCAAAATCCGCCGCCCCCAGCGCAACGCAGCGGAACAAATTATCAGTGTGGATTTGTGGGAATTATTGCAAAACGGCGATTTGCGCGCCGATATGACTTTGCGCGACGGCGACACAATATTTATTCCCACTGTAACTAGCCTCAACCGCCAAGAAGCACCGACTTTAGCAGTAGCTAACATTACCGGGCAAAGCACTCAACCAATTAATATTGCTGTAGTGGGCGAAGTAACTCGACCCGGTACTTATACTCTGGCAAAAGAGCTTCAAAGTAGGTTACAAGAGAATGAATCGGGTGCAGATTCTGGTTTGTTTGCTGCTAAGGAAACTCCCGGTGGAGGGGAAAATGTTTTGCAGCAAACTGTAACTAGGGCTATTAAAATGGCGGGCGGCATTACGCCGGTAGCTGATATCAGACAAATACAAGTTCGCCGCCTGACGCGGGCGGGCACCGAACAAATTATTAATGTGAATTTGTGGCAACTTTTGGAAGCAGGAGATGTATCCCAAGATTTAACACTGCAACAGGGAGATACGGTAATCGTGCCCAAAGCCGAAAATCTCAATGCACTCGAAGGCACACAAGTTGCTAATTCTAATTTTTCACCGGATTCGATTAAGGTTAGTCTGGTGGGAGAAATCGTCAAACCGGGGTCTTTTGCATTGCAGCCCAACACTACTTTAAATCAAGCGCTGGTAGCAGCGGGAGGTTTTAATAAATCGCGGGCAGAAATGGATTCGGTGGATTTAATTCGCCTCAATCCTAATGGCACTGTTTCGCGACTAAGTGTTAAGGTGAATTTTTCTGCAACCGCCAATGAGGAAAGTAATCCCAAACTGCAAAATAATGATGTAATTATGGTAAGGCGATCGGGTCGCGCTGCGTTCTCGGATAATGTAGGTGGCACTCTCGCTCCTTTCAGTCCACTGTTGGGAATTTTCCGGTTGTTCAATATTTTTCGATGATTTCAATAGACTAGCCCTAAGACCAATTTTTTATGAGGCTGCATAGAATTCCGATCCCCCCTAACCCCCCTTGATAAGGGGGGGACAAGATTCTTCTCAAAGTCCCCCTTAATAAGGGGGATTTAGGGGGATCGGAATATGTGCAACTTCACATTAAATTGGTATAAGACCTCATCAACCCGGTTTCTACAAAAAAAATTAGTTGGTAGCGATATCTCTAGTCAGAAACCGGGTTAATGAAACTGCGCCAGCATTACAAACGTTTAAACTAATAAGTTGTAGCAATCAAATGAAACCAGGTAAAAAATCTTCAATAGCACTGTTTAATCACAATAAAAAAATCCTTGGACAGCAAAAGTTATCTTCCGTACTTTATGATGAAGAGCAGTTTTTCGGCAGGGAAAATACAGAAGAACCGTTAAGTTTTTGGGAAGTTTGCCGCAGTCGTTCGTTCTTAGTTATCGGCGTAGCAGCGGCGGTGACAACCGGAGTTTTTGCCTGGACTCTAACTCAAAAAAGCGAGTATGAAGGACGCTTTCAATTATTAGTAGAAACCCCTGTTACGCAAAACACTTTAGCAAAAGTCTACTCCGGGGAGCTGAAACTACAACCAGCGAGTCCCGCGACGCCAGAAAATCCAGGTTTTGACTACGAATCGCAAATTCAAGTTTTGCAAAGCCCGCAAGTAATGTCGCCAATTATCAAACAGTTGCGAGCGAAGTATCCAGAAATAAATTACAACTATCTTTTGAACGAAAAAGCAGATAATCTGCCATATTCTCAGGGAACTAGGCTGTCAATCAATCGCTTCAAAAATACCAAAATTATCGAAGTTAGATATCGGGATTTCGATCCGAAAAAAATTCAGTTTGTTTTGGAAAAAGTTGCCCTAGGCTACCGCAACTACAGCGTGCAAGATACCAAAACTCAAATTAGCCAGAGTTTGGATTTTGTGAAATCCAAAATTCCCAACCAGCAAAAGCGCCAACAAGCTCTGCAAACAGAAATTCAAAAGTTGCGGCAGCAGTACAATTTCATTGATCCGCAAATTCAAACCCAACAACTCGCGCAGCAAATCAGCCAACTTCAAACGCAAAGATTGGACGCGCAAACGCAGCTTAACCAGCAAAGATTGCTCTATATTAACCTGCAAAATCAGCTCGGATTAAACCAGCAACAAGCGCTGATGGCTTCGGCGCTGAGTCAAGCTCCCCGCTATCAAGGAATGCTAACTCAATTGCAGCAATTGGAAGGACAAATTGCGATTAATTCGGCGACATATACAGACCAAACTCCGCAAATGCAGTTGTTGCGAGAACAGCGCAAAAATCTGATTCCTTTGCTGAAGAAAGAAGCCCAACAGGTTCTGGGAACTGATTTGGCTAAGGTGAATTCGCAAGTGCTGGCTTTTCAAGATCCGGTGCGGATTAAGTTAATCGAACAGTTTATCGGTACTGCTAATTTAATTCAGATTTTGGGCGTGCGGAATCAAGTTTTGGAACAGGCTGCTAAGCAGTTGAATCAATATTCTCAAGGATTCCCGGTAATTTTTCGGCGCTATTCGGATTTGCAACGGGAGGCGGAGTTGACTAACAATACGCTGAATGGTTTGCTGGCAAAACAGCAAGCTTTGCAGCTTGAAGCTGTGGGTAAAAAAGAGGTGGCTTGGGAAGTTATTGCTAAGCCGGAAATTCCGCGCTACAAAAATGGCGAGTTGATGGCTGTTGCTCCGATTATGCCTTTGAATTTGGCTTTGGGGGGATTGGCTGGTTTGTTGTTTGGGATGCTGGCGGCGCAGTTGGCGGAACGGTTTAATAATAAAACTGTGTTCAATTCTCCTGAGGATGTCAAACATTCGATTCGGTTGCCTTTGTTGGGGGTAATTCCTGCTAGCGATAAAATTTTGAGACTGCCACCTGCTGAGGGAACTACGATTGATGTGGGAAGTTCGCCGGTGCCGACGGATGCTTTTCAAGAGGCTTTTCGATCGCTCAATGCTAATATTCGGTTGTTAAATGTTAATAGTCCGATCGCTTCTTGCGTAATTACGTCTTGTCAAGTAGCTGACGGTAAGTCTACGGTGGCGGTAAATCTGGCGCGGGCGGCGGCGGCAATGGGCCAGCAAGTGCTGTTGGTGGATGCGGATTTGCGGAGGCCGCAGGTGCACGAAATGCTGGGTTTGCCGAATTGGCAAGGCTTGCACAATGTAATTGCCGAGGATGTGGATGTCGAAGAGGTGATTTTGCGATCGCCCCGCGATGAAAACCTATTTGTGTTAACATCCGGGCCAGTGCCTCCCGATCCCACAAAGGTGCTGTCTTCCCGAAAAATGCAGCATTTAATGGCAGCTTTGGCAAGTCATTTTGACTTAGTTATTTACGATACTCCGCCGCTGTTGGGTTTGGCAGATGCGAATTTGTTGGCGGCTCATACTAACGGATTGATGCTAGTGGTGGGGCTGCATCAAACTGAGCGGGAGGCGCTGTTGTTGGCTTTTGAAGATTTGAAAATGGCGGGGATTCCGCTGTTGGGAATGGTGGCCAATAACGATAAAGGCAGCAGGTATTACTATCAGTCTTACGTGCAGAATTACATCGAGGAAAAGTCTGTTTAGGAGCGTGTAGTTACTCGTTATCAGGCTCTGCCTGGTAACGGAGATGCGGAGGCTCTGCCTCCATTGTCGATTCTCCCAGCCGAGGTAGAGCCTCTGAATATGGGTTAAGAGGCTCGGGTGCATCTGGCGCAAGGCAAATATATCCGTAGGGGCGAAGCATGACCGTAGTCAACATAAGATGATAACTAATAACTTATATGCGGTCATGCTTCTTCAGGCTTCAAAAACCAGATGCACCCAAGAGGCTCTGCCTGGGAAGCATTTGCCACTTCGATCGCCAACATAAACTTTAAAAACAAAATTTCTTAAGATTTGCAATTAATACTTTGCACTATAATTAAAAACAGAGAGATTTAAACAAATCCCGGCACTTGCAAATTAGCAATATCTAAAAGTATGGCTGGTAAATCCAAATTTTGTAATACATCAATACAACTCCCGAACTAGCTTCAAAACTATAAGGGAGTTTTGTATATTTTGAAACGGAGATAGAACAATGGGTATTTCTACTATCAACCCGGCAACGGGAGAAACGCTGAAAACTTTCGAGCCGATCGCAGATGAGGCCATAGAAGCTAAGCTGGCATTAGCACAGCAAGCTTTTAACAACTACCGCCACCAGCCGTTTGAGCAGCGAGCAATCTGGATGCAGACAACTGCGGATATCTTGGAGCGCGATCGCGAAATTTTCGCCCAAATGATGACGTTGGAAATGGGCAAAACGCTTAAATCGGCGATCGGCGAAGTAGAAAAATGCGCCTTAGTTTGCCGCTTTTACGCCAAAAATGCCGCTCAATTTATGGCAGACGTACCCGCAACCACCGACGCTAGCAGCAGCTTTGTCCGCTACCAGCCACTGGGCGCTATTTTAGCCGTCATGCCCTGGAATTTCCCATTTTGGCAAGTTTTTCGGTTTGCCGCGCCGGCGCTGATGGCGGGCAACGTCGGCTTGCTCAAACACGCTTCCAACGTGCCTCAGTGCGCTCTAAAAATTCAAGAGATTTTCGCCGAAGCAGGGTTTCCCGAAGGAGTTTTTCAAACTTTGCTAGTGGGCGCCGACAAAGTAGCTAAAATCGTTGCGGACGATCGCGTAAAAGCAGCAACTCTCACCGGTAGCGAACCAGCCGGCGAAAGTTTAGCAGCAAATGCGGGCAAAAATTTGAAAAAAGTAGTGTTGGAATTGGGAGGAAGCGACCCATTTATTGTGATGTCCAGCGCCGATTTACCAGCAGCTTTATCAACTGCTGTAACATCGCGGATGCTAAATAACGGCCAAACTTGCGTAGCTGCTAAACGCTTTATTTTAGTAGAAGAAATCGCCGATGAATTCATCAAAGGATTTGTCAAAAAATTCGAGGAATTGAAAGTAGGCGATCCGATGTTGCCAGAAACCGATATCGGCCCTTTAGCTACTCCGACAATTCTTAAAGAATTGGACAATCAAGTGCAAGCTTGCATTCAGTCAGGAGCAAAACTTTTGACAGGCGGCCGCGCACTGTCAGAGAAAGCCGGCAATTTCTACTTGCCAACTATTTTGACAGATATTCCCCTGGATGCTGCGGCGCGCCAACAAGAATTTTTCGGGCCCGTAGCCTTAGTATTTCGAGTTGCAGACATCGATGAGGCGATCGAACTAGCCAACAATACATCTTTTGGCTTAGCCGCGACAGCTTGGACTACAGTAAGCTCAGAAGGCGATCGATTTATTTCCGAACTAGAAGCAGGCGCCGTATTCATCAACGGCTTAGTAAAATCCGACCCCAGATTGCCCTTTGGCGGCATCAAACGCTCCGGTTACGGACGCGAATTGAGCATCCAAGGAATTCACGAATTTGTCAACATTAAAACAGTGTGGGTAAAATAAGTAAAGCTCGATCGGCTTCTTGCAAAAACCTCAATCCATCTGCGTTAATTCGCGTTGATCTGCGGTTAAAAATTCAACATTAGATTTTTGCAAGAAGTTGACTGAGGGCGGCTAAAAACTTTGTCAGCCTCAAAAGTTGTACAATAAATCCCAACCTTGTAAATTGTTTGAGAACAACAAATCCTGAGTAACCGAGGAAAAAACGGAAATGAACACAGCTCAACTCTTGGTCAAATGTTTAGAAAACGAAGGCGTAGAATACGTCTTCGGACTTCCCGGAGAAGAAAATTTAGAAGTTTTAGAAGCCCTAAGACACTCTTCAATTAAATTTATTACTACTCGCCACGAACAAGGCGCCGCTTTCATGGCAGACGTTTACGGCCGCCTTACCGGCAAAGCAGGCGTTTGCTTGTCCACCTTGGGCCCCGGCGCAACTAACTTAATTACAGGTGTTGCTGATGCGAATTTAGACGGCGCTCCTCTAGTAGCAATTACCGGACAAGTCGGCACGGATAGAATGCACATAGAATCGCACCAATATTTGGACTTGGTGGCTATGTTTGCTCCGGTTACTAAGTGGAATGCTCAAATTGTCCGCCCCAGTACGACATCAGAAATTGTCCGCAAAGCCTTTAAAGTAGCTCAGAGTGAAAAACCGGGAGCAGTTCACATTGACTTGCCCGAAAACATCGCAGCAATGCCTGTCGAAGGAGAGCCGCTCACTAAAGATAACCGCGAAAAAACTTTTGGTGCTTACCAAAGTCTGAATAAAGCTGCTGTGGCAATTTCCAAGGCGAAAAGTCCTTTGCTTTTAGTAGGAAATGGCACGATTCGGGCTAATGCTAGCGATGCTTTGACAGAATTTGCGACTCGATTAAATATTCCCGTCGCTAATACTTTTATGGGCAAAGGCGTAATTCCTTACACTCATCCTTTGGCACTTTGGACGACGGGATTGCAAAAACGGGATTACATTAGCTGTGCTTTTGAAGAAACGGATTTAGTGATTGCTGTTGGCTACGATTTAATTGAATATTCCCCGAAAAAGTGGAATCCTGACGGCAAAATTCCGATTATTCACGTAGGAGCTCTGCCAGCAGAAGTTGATAGCAGTTATATTCCTGTTGTAGAAGTTGTGGGGGATATTTCGGATTCGCTCAATGAAATTTTGCAGCGTGCCGATCGCATGGAGAAGACTGATCCTTTTGCTAAGCAATTGCGGGCAGATATTCGCGCTGGGTACGAACAATATGCTAAGGATGATGGTTTCCCGATCAAGCCACAAAAACTGATTTACGATTTGCGGCAAGTGCTGGGCCCGGAAGATATTCTCATATCTGATGTGGGGGCTCACAAAATGTGGATCGCGCGGCACTATCATTGCGATCGCCCGAATACCTGTTTAATCTCCAACGGATTTGCTGCGATGGGGATTGCGATTCCCGGTGCGGTGGCGGCAAAACTCGTTTATCCCGATCGCAAAGTAGTAGCAGCCACCGGCGACGGCGGTTTTATGATGAACTCTCAAGAGTTAGAAACTGCGTTGCGCGTCGGTACTAATTTTGTCACTCTCATCTTTAATGACGGCGGCTACGGGTTAATTGAATGGAAGCAGGAAGATCACTTTGGTCATTCACATTTCGTCAAATTTGGCAATCCCGATTTTGTAAAATATGCCGAAAGTATGGGTTTAAAAGGCTATCGCGTGGAATCCGCCACCGATTTTATTCCTATCCTGAAGGAAGCGCTGGCTCAAGATGTTCCCTGCGTGATTGACTGCCCGGTAGACTATCGGGAAAATGCTCGTTTCAGTCAATTATCTGACGATATGAGTTGCAATATCTAAGTTAGGAAACTGGCTTTTTTGCGATCGCCTAAATCAACATGGTTCACTTACCTGAAATCCTCTGTATTTCGGGTAAGGAACACTGTTCGATTCAACAACAGATTGGTACACCAATACTCCGGACAGTTCTTGGAACGATACTACAAGCTTTACAGGCTAAGGATCATGAAAAAGTCGAATTAAATGCAAGTCAGGGGTGGACATGACTTCCGAAGTATTGATATATTTGTTTACGGAATAAATAACCTACCTGCTCCCATATAGTCTTGGATATCGATCGCGATTTCTACAAGCTTTTCAACACAACGCTCTCGATAATCATATTCGTTAACGCGATCCGGGTCGCCAATCGTGATAATGGGAAATGAAGTTGGCTCATTTTCTTCGCGCATCACCTGTTCCAGAGAGTCTTCACCCTTTGCATTACGGTTTGCTGTCAATAAAAGCATTTGATTAGATTGAGCCAATCGCCAAACAACTCGATCGTCGCTATTAGACGCTAAGCCAATATCTTGAAATGTCACTAACCGAATGGGAGCAATATCTAACCACCCTCCTGCCACCAGACTTCCAGAAAGCAAGAGAGCTTGCCGATTCAAATTGTAGTCAGCCAGAATCATCATTGCTTTGTTGCTTCCCGCTGCGCTTTGCGTTGCTGAAGTTTGACTCGCGCAGCTTCATATTCAGAGCGAGGGGGAGTTGCAGCTATGCGAGCAAAGCGTTCGCGGTTGCGTTCTTCCCAATACTGGCGAGTTGCTTCGGCTGATTTCAAAACTTCTTGATACTCAGCTTCTACATCTGTCTGGTGCGCCTCAATGTAGGAAATGGCAGCGCCCAACTGCTCATCCGTAAGGTTAAATACATCGCGAATGAATTTAGGGGGATAGTGGGCTTTGAGATGATCTATTACATCATAAAGAGTTATGCGTGTTCCCGCGATCGTAAGCCCCCTTTCTGTGCGGACAATAGTCACTTTTTCATTAGGATTCGGATTAGGATTTAATACTGTGGCATCCATCTGTTTTTTCCGGTTGGTTATAATATTTGGCATTTTAACCCATTGTTTTTCAAACATCAAATTCTTTTGGCAATGCTTTCAAGAGATGTCAGCCGTTCATAAACCACATTTTTTAAATAAGTCGGGATTATAGCCTTGACCAATCATTCAAGGCTGCGATCGCAACTTAACTCAACTCTCAATACATATCAACTCGGAAAAATATTATTGCCAAGAAAACCACTCTATGGTATACTAGAAGATTGTGAATATTAATCAAAAGTAAAGTAACCAGCCCGGAGAAATCGAAATGACACAGCAAACCCTGCACGGAACCAGCCGCAAAAGAAAAAGAACATCCGGTTTTCGCGCCAGAATGCGTACCGCAACTGGTCGATTGGTAATCAAAGCACGCCGCAGCAAAGGTCGTCACCGCCTCGCAGTCTAGCACGGCCCAAGAATGAGCCCGATCGCACGCAGCCACCATGTTGCCCCTGACAAACCGACTCAAGCACCGAAAAGACTTCAGCGCCGTTTACCGCAAGGGAATCCGCCGCAACTCCGCTCATTTCAGCTTAAGAGCTCTACGCAAACCCAAAAGCGTCGAGATTGGCAAACCCACAGCCGATAAATCCTTGCAACCGAGTCGCACAGGCATTTCTATCAGCTTGAAAGTCAGCAAGCGCGCTGTAGTCCGCAACCGGATCAAGCGCCAGATTCGCGCCGCTTTGCGACAGCTATTGCCCCGATTAAAATTCGGATGGGATTTAGTAATTGTGGTGCGTCCGATCGCACAAGAGTGCAATTATGCAGAAATTCTGCAAGAATTAGAGCAGTTGTTGGTAGAAGCCGAGGTACTAGATGGGAATTCGAGAGGAAGTATATTATGAAGGCGGCCCCGCGCTGGGAGACTTGATTATCAACTTACTCCTGGGGCTGACTGTCGTGGGAATCCCCCTCGCAGTAGGAGCAATTGTTCGGGCTCTGTGGCTGCGCTACCGGATCACCAACCGCCGAGTGTCCGTAACTAGCGGTTGGATGGGGGGCGATCGCATCGACGTTATCTACTCAGATATAGTCAAAATTGTCACAGTACCTCGGGGTTTCGGGACTTACGGAGACATGGTGCTGACCATGAAAAATGGCAGCCGCTTGGAACTGCGATCGATTCCGAAATTTCGAGCAGTCTATGACTACATTAACGAAAAACTGCCCGCAGCAGCTCAAAAAGCCAACGCAGCAGCAAAAGCTAAATAACCGAAAGGCTTTTACCCTGATTTGAAGGCGAAATCTGTCGATTTTCCATTTTTCGATTTGAGATTTACTCCACAGATGAATCTGCCAGGTTGAACTCTTAGTCTAAAATTTGGGGATATTTATGACGATTGTCGGGCGTTTGCGTGCGTTTTTTGGGTGAAGTCAGCGCGAGTATTGGCTTTAGTCATTACAAAAATCTGGTAGCGGGCGGTCGATCGACAGGCAATGTCCTAAGATAGAGACAAAAGCCTAAAAGTTGAGACGGCCCGCATTCAGCGGGTAAAAATAGTTCTCAACAGTAAACTAAGAGCACCTAAATTAACTCAAAGCGAATGGATTTTGGTATCTCGTTTCTCTCCAACAACCTAATGCTGCCGATCCTAGATTTTTTCTACGGGATCGTGCCAAGCTACGGTTTAGCGATCGTAGCTCTGACGCTCGTGATTCGCTTTGCTCTCTATCCTCTAAATGCAGGCTCTCTTCGCAATATGCGGCGCATGAAAGTAGCGCAGCCGTTGATGAAAGAGCGAGTAGATCAAATTCAAAAACTGTATAAAGAAAATCCTGCCAAACAGCAGGAGGAAATGAGCAAAGTATACAAAGAATTTGGCAATCCTCTAGCAGGATGCTTCCCGTTGGTGCTGCAAATGCCGGTGCTGTTTGCACTGTTTGCAACGCTGAGGGGTTCGCCTTTTTCTGACGTAAATTACAGCGTCAACGTCCAAGTTTTGCCGAAAGAACAAATCGAAACTGTTCAACCGCAAGCCTTTGCTACGCCACCACAAAATATTTACGTGACGGGTACATTTCACGCTCCAGTTGTGGGCGTGATTCCAGCAGGTGACAAACTCGGAGTCGGCGATACAACCAAGGTTGAATTTAAGACCCCAGACGGTAAACCTCTCCAAGCTCTAGCGGCAGAAAATAAGAGCGAAATTGACTTTGTTCCCAGTTGGAAAGTCATCAAAGGCGAAGAATTCGTCAAGGTAGACGAACAGGGCAACATCGTGGCTTTAGCGACCGGTGAAGCCACAGTTCAAGGCACAATCCCCGGATTGGCTACCAACAAAGGATTCCTGTTTATCGAAGCTCTAGGCCGCGTGGGCGCGATCGACCCAGACGGCACAATCCACTGGGATATTTTGGTGATGATCCTCGGCTTCGGTATCAGTTTGTATATCAACCAAACTCTTTCGGGACAAGCACAAGGGCCAAACGACAATCCCCAACAGGCTACAGTCAACAAACTGACGCCAGTGATATTTTCGGGGATGTTTTTGTTCTTCCCGCTGCCCGCCGGCGTGTTGATGTATATGCTGATTGCTAACATCTTCCAAACAGTTCAATCGTTTATTTTGTCTAGAGAACCGCTGCCCGAAAATCTCCAAAAAATCGTGGACGAAGCAGAAGCGAAAACAAAAAAAGAACAGGGATTAGATGCACTTCCCTTTGAGCCGGGCCGTTCTAAGAAAAAGGCTTGATTGTTAAAATGAAAGAATCAGAAATGCAGCGCGGACAGCAATGGTTAGAAGAATTGCTAAAACTGTCCGCAATTCCCTCAACAGTGGTAAGCCAACAGCAAGATGATTGCTATTGGATGACAATAGATGAAAGCAATCTGACACCCGAACAAGTTGCTATCTTAATCGGCCCAGACGGTAATGTACTAGATGCGATTCAGTACCTCTGCAACACAGTTGCGAACATCGCTCACGAATCAGATGAACCCATTGCTTATACAGTCGAACTGAACGGCTATCGCATCCGGCGACAAGCAGAACTGCGATCGATGGCAGAGTACGCAGCAGATCAAGCGCGATCGACTGGAGGGGAAGTTGAACTCAAATCGCTGTCTTCGGCAGAACGCCGTCAAGTACACAGTTTTTTGAGCGAATGTGAGGATATAGAAACTTACAGTCAAGGCCAAGATGCCGATCGGCGTTTGGTAGTGCGACTGCGCTGACGGTAACAAGGAAAAAAGAAAAAAGGAAAAAGGAAAAAGCCAAAAAAGAGCTATTCCTTTTGACTTTTAACTTTTTACCCGCCCAAAAACAAGTACAAGCCCCGATGCCAAAAGTAGATATCCGAAAATTTTAGAATCGTGTTTAAGCTCCCAGATTCATCTGTGAAATAAATCTAAAATCTAAAATCTAAAATCTAAAATCGACTGGCTTGTGACTTGAGACGAGGATAATAAAACGGCGAAAGATGATTATGGAGACAATTTATATCCCTCACCTACTCGCAAAAACCGAGCGGAAAGAGGTCATTGATTTTGAAGAAATTATCCCCGATTTAGCAACTCTGACTCCCGTGCGGGGGCGGCTGCAAGTTACTCACAAAGGTAATTTTCTTGATGTGAAGGCGAAAGCTGAAACAATTGTGACTCTTAGCTGTCATAGATGCCTAAAACAATACAATCACCGTTTAAAAATCCAATCATCGGAAATAATTTGGCTCGAAGAAAAAGTGAGCGATCCTGATGCAAGTTCAGGAGAATTTGAAGTGGATTTAGAAGATTTAGTGGAAAATTTATCTCCCACAGGCTATTTCTCTCCGAGTGATTGGGTGTACCAACAAATGTGCTTGGAACTGCCGCACAAACAGCTATGCGATGTTGAATGTCCGGGAATAGATTTAAATGAGGATGATGCAGAAGAGGCAGAAAGTTCAGAAACAGTCTCTGACAGTCGCTGGGCGTCTCTGGCGGCACTTAAACGGCAATTGCCTTAGTCAATAGGCAGTTGGCAGTTGGCAGTTGGCAGTTGGCAGTTGGCAGTTGGCAGTTGGCAGTTGGCAGTTGGCAGTTGGCAGTTGGCAGTTGGCAGTTGGCAGTTGTTATTGCTACAATCCTCAATCTTATTCTTATACCAATTTAAAAGTCCCAGCTACCCGCGCCGGATACGGCTCCATGCCGTGTGCCTTGTGCCTACAGATATCATCATCGCGCCTACAACAATCTATATGTAGCCATACTTTTCAGAATTGGGAGAACAACGAATAACTGTGCAATAACCAGGGCAAAAAAATCACACCAGCTAACTAATGACTAATGACTGCTGACTGCTGAGGGCGGGCACGCACCATCCACCGCCCCTACCAACTACCAACTGACAACTGACAACTGACAACTGACAACTGACAAATGACTATTTTTAGCGACGAGTTTGAACTGCTGCTACGATCGCGCTACCCCCTAATCTACATTCCCACACGGGAAGAAGAGCGCGTCGAAGTCGCGATCGCCCAATGCGCCAAAAAACAGGGTTCTCGCGCCGTCTACATCTGGGATTTTGTAGATGGCTATCAAGGCAATCCCAACGATGCGGGTTTTGGCAAGCGCAACCCGCTACAAGCTTTAGAGTTTCTTGAAAAATTGCCGGCATCCGCACCAGCAATCTTTATTTTGCGAGACTTTCAGCGCTTTTTAGAAGATGTCTCAATTTCCAGAAAGTTGCGAAATTTGGCGAGACTCCTCAAATCTGTACCCAAAAATATAGTCATCGTATCTCCGATAACTTCGATCCCCGAAGACCTCAGCGAAGTAATCACAGTTTTGGAGTTTCCACTGCCTGCGGCGGCGGAAATCAAAATTGAGGTGGAAAGGCTGTTAGGCGCTACCGGACAAGCCATAGAAGGGCGTTTGCTGGACGAAACGGTGCGCTCCTGTCAAGGTCTGTCGATCGAACGAATCCGCCGAGTTTTAGCAAAGGCGATCGCCACCAGAGGCGAACTGCATCCCGACGACGCCGAACTGATTTTAGAAGAAAAACGCCAAACCATCCGCCAAACTCAAATTCTCGATTTTTACCCAGCCCGCGAAAACATCTCCGATATCGGCGGTTTGGACAATCTCAAAGAATGGCTGCTGCGGCGCGGTGGTGCTTTTTCCGATCGCGCCCGCCAATACGGTTTGCCGCATCCCAGAGGCTTGTTATTAGTCGGAATTCAAGGCACCGGCAAATCCTTAACTGCAAAGGCGATCGCTCACCACTGGCATTTGCCCTTGCTGCGGTTGGATGTCGGGCGCTTGTTTGCCGGATTAGTCGGGGAATCGGAATCGCGCACCAGACAAATGATTCAGCTAGCGGAAGCTTTGGCGCCCTGCGTGCTGTGGATTGACGAGATTGACAAAGCTTTTTCGGGATTGGATGGTAAAGGCGATTCGGGGACAACCAGCCGCGTGTTCGGAACTTTTATTACTTGGTTGGGCGAAAAAACTTCACCGGTGTTTGTCGTCGCCACGGCGAACAACATCCAGTCTTTACCGCCGGAAATGCTGAGAAAAGGCAGGTTTGACGAAATATTTTTTGTAGGTTTGCCAAGTCAGGAGGAACGGCGGGCGATTTTTGAGGTACATTTGTTGCGGTTGCGATCGCACAGCATCAAAAACTACGATCTAGAGCGCTTGGCTTACGAAACTCCAGATTTTTCAGGAGCCGAAATCGAGCAAACTTTGATTGAAGCAATGCACATTGGGTTTAGCCAAAATCGAGACTTTACCACAGATGATATTTTAGAATCAGCTAGTCAGATGGTGCCGTTAGCCCGAACAGCGAGCGAGCAAATCCAATTTTTGCAAGATTGGGCGGCGGCGGGTAAAGCTCGCCTTGCTTCGAGATACGGCAGTTTGAGCCGCCGGATTCAAGGATAGTCGATCGAAAACATTGTGCAGAAAGCATTCGGGAGCATCTTAGTTTTGCATTTATAGTGCTGTCGAGAACTCGCGTGGGTTTATAAGCACGCGAGCGGGGACGCTCGCACTACAATAAAAAATGCTTCTTGTAAAACTGAGATGCTCCCAAGCATTCGGCCTTCGCCCGAAGCTGAAATTTCCCTCCCAGCGTCTATCCCATCGAACCCAAATTTCCCCATTCGCTCTTCCTTGTTCCTTCGGTCAACTGTCAACTGTCAACCCTTCTCTTTCGCAAGCTGTCAACTGTCAACTGTCAACTGTCAACTGTCAACTGTCAACTGTCAACTGTCAACTGTCAACTGTCAACTGTCAACTGTCAACTCTTCCGCCCTATGAACAGTATATATAGCGTTTTCAAGTTTTTAGTGGGTTTTCTGCTAGCGATCGTGCTGATGGCAGGCGCTAGCGTGGCGGCTGCACTTTACTTTGCCGCTAAGCTAACTACTGTGCCCGACAGACCTGTTTTTCCCAACGACAAAACAGCAGCTCAGATTGCCGGTGCTGGGGCGAAGTCAACAGCCAAGGCCAGCCCAGTGTCTACGTCTAGCGATGCTGCGTCTGGCGATGCTGCGTCTGAGAAACCCCTGGAACCGGGAGCTTACCGAGCTCTGGTAACTCAGCCGATCGGCTTAATTCTTCGGGATAGTGGCAACCGAGACTCAAACCGCATTGGCGGTGTAGGTTATAAGGAAAAAGTTGTGGTTTTGGAAGATTCGCCGGACAAAGAGTGGCAGCGAATTCGAGTTGAGGATGGCAATCGCGAAGGTTGGGTCAAGGGCGGCAATACTGAAAAAGTTGAAGGCGAATAGGAGCGATCGCAGCAGGTTGTTCACCAACGCCTGGTTTTTTCCTGTCTTTTGCCTCAAATAGTGAGATACATATTTATAGGAATAAGTCAAGTTAAATTTATTTGCGATATTACCAAGTCTCAGAAACCGGGTTTCTTGTCGCGGGTTGGTGGTGAAAGCGTAGGTTTTTCGTCAAGAAACCCGGTTTCTTGGGTTTTTGTGCGAGTCGTGGGTATTTAGGGTTGTAATCTGAGATGCTGAGACTGTGGGTGCGATCGCCCCGAAAAACTCCTCAATTTGCCATAAAGCTCACCAGAGAAAAGGTTTCAATAGCTAAAACTCAACAGAAAAACTCATTAATAACATATAGCCTTTCGAGCTCCCATATGAGGTACTATCCGGCATAGGGCTCCGTGGGCTCCGTGGGCTCCGTGGGCTCCGTGGGCTCCGTGGGCATACCTCACCACGCTTGAGAACCGCTATAAGTAGAAATTATGTTATTAATGAGAGTATGTTAAGAAAATTAGCAAAATTTTAAGCTTAGTTGCAAAGCGTAGGCTTTTGTCACCGCAGCAGAGGCAAGAGTGGTAGCTTAGATCACAAGATCTAAGTGTTCAGCTTTACAGCTATCAACCATAAAAAATATGTACGACAAACGTCCCGATCGAGATTTGGCGACTGCTGCTGTAACTGCGGCTTTAGGAGCTGGGGTGGTCACTTCTTTTGCAGTCAGCAGAGGGCAAAACCCTCTGGTAGCCTTAGCAATTACTGTTTTTGCAGCGGGAGTAGCTTTAATTTGCGATCGGTTCGGCTTAATTTAAGTGAATGTCCGATTTTTACAGATTAGTTAACGAATAACATCCCCATCCTGTTTGCAACTAGCAAGGGTGGGGTTTTTTAATCGATCGTCAACAACTCATATTTTTTTCTCATACAAATTTTAATTTTTAGCCAATAATACCCAAAAACTGGTCATTTTTCCCTCATCAAGGCTAAGATGTGGCTGCAAACTATTTTCCTGACACTCGCGTCTCTCTAAACAGCGATGCTATCTTGGTTGTTCCCTGTAATTATTTTTGAAGGCAAATTCTTTTTCAGAAACGGGTGCTGCGTGCAAACAGGTAAACATTAGCCTTGATAGCTCCAGGGCCGCTCAAAGCTCAGCTTGAGTTTGCTCGTACATCACAGCCACAATTTCACACTAAAAATTTATGGAATCCCTCGCCTACCTCGAACTTGCTCTTGTTTGCGAAGCACCCGCACAAGAGTTGAAAATTTTTGATCCTCCCAAGTGGCAAAACCTATCGACTCAGACTTATGTCCGTTTGCTGTCTCTGGCTTTGATGCTGTCGGTTTTGAGCGCAGCCGGTTCGGCTTTTGCTCAAATAGATCCAGGAAATCCCAATTTGCGCTCTGTTCAAGACAGATTGCGGGATCTTGGCTATTTTCCTAGATCTTCTACTGGTCAGCTCGGCCCGGTAACAAAACAAGCTCTGACTAACTTTCAACGAGACTATCAACTGTCGCTGACTGGTAAGCCCGATCGATCTACGGTGATAGCGCTCAACAGTTTAGACGAGGACGATCGACCTTTTAAAACTACTTATACAAACTATAGCTATAGCGAGCTGCGTTATGGAGACTCGGGTGCAGATGTTACCGCTCTCCAGCGCAGGTTGAAAGAGCTAGGCTACTTCAACACGCATCCCACAGGGAGTTTTCGCGAAATTACTCTCAATGCGGTGAGATACTTCCAGCGCATTAATCGACTGCGGGTGACTGGAGTTGCTGACAGGCAAACTTTAGCCTTGCTGTTTGCTTCCACCAGGCCAACTCCCCCCGTTACTCCTCCTGATATTTCGGAAAATGGCGGTTGCAAGGGGCTGCGGTTCGGCGACAGAGGGGCGACGGTAGACTTGATCCAGCGGCAGTTAAAAGCTTTAGGCTATTTTGAGGGCGGCATTGACGGCAAGTTTCGCGAACGCACTCTCTACGCTGTGACTCGTTTTCAGCAAGATTTCAATCTGGTTTCTGACGGCTGCGCTGACACTGCTACTTTGAAGGCGATAGATGCCCAGATGAGGGAAGCTGAAATTACTTTATATCCAGGAGAAAATGACGATCAGAGTAATAATGCTGGAGATTTTCTGGATTTGGGCGACACAGGTCGAGAAGTAGAATTGTTGCAGCGGCGGCTGCAACAATTGGGTTATTACAGGAGCCAGATTCACGGTTGGTTCGATCGACCAACTCAAGAAGCTTTGATCGGATTTCAGAGAGATAGCGGGCTGTCCGGGACTGGTACAGTAGATCGCAGCACTCGATCGGCTTTGAGACAAGCCAACAAGCAGGCTGCAAAGCCGCAGCAGCCCGTCGCAACGGGTCTGCGACGGGGGGATACTGGGCCTGGTGTCCGACAGCTTCAGTCTGCGCTCAGAAGTCTGGGGAAAAACCCTGGCCCGGTGAATGGAGTATTTGGAGCCGAGACTGAGTGGGCGGTGCTGTCCTTTCAACGCGAGCGCAATTTGTCCCCGGCTACGGGTATTGCCACTCCGGCAACTTTGGCCGCAATCCAAAAGGGGTTAGCTGGGCGAGTTACTGTTCCTGCTGTGCCGATTAGCAGCAGTGTCAATTCTCGATCGAGCATTCAGCAATTACAAACCCGGCTGCAAGGCCTCGGCTTTTACACGGGTTCCGTCACCGGAGTTTTGGATGCTCCGACGAAAGACGCGCTCGATCGAGCTGTGCGCCGTTACGGGGTAAGTCGCGAGGATTTGTTGAGCCAAACTTTTTAGCAGCGGACTTGCGGGTGTTACGTCAAAGCCATCGGGTTTCTGGTTTCCGACTCATTCTGGAAATGATGTATTTTCCTTCAGAAACCCGGTTTCGGCGTAACTGCGAATCACACTTGCGCCGAGTTTCGTTAATAATTCTAACCAGCCGTACTTGAAATGCGAAAATAGTGTATTCTCACTCGATTGCATCAGGGGCACTGTTGCCATTCTGAGCGATCGACCTCGGACAAGACCAATTGCTGGAAACCAAAGACGGCCATCCCATCCGCAAAGCTTCATGGCACACCGTATGAATCGTTAACTGGCAGTCTAGCAGGTGCAACCCAGACTTTTCAGCTTGTTTCATCCCAATTTTCAAAATCGAATCGTTGTTAAATTCGATCGTTCTGTTGCACTGAACGCAGACTAGGTGGTGGTGGTGGTGCGGGTAAGGCTGGTTTATTTCATAGTGTTTGTGACCTTCAGCTAGTTCGAGTTCGCGGAGCAAGCTCATCCTTGCCATTAACTTTAAAGTTCGGTAAATGGTGGACAAGCTAATGTTTTCGCCACGATTTTTTAACAAAGTGTACAAATCCTCCGCACTCAGGTGGTTGCCTTTGGGGAGGTTCTGAAACACGTGCAAGATGGTTTCCCGTTGGGGAGTCATCCGCCAGCCTTTGTCATTGAGTTCGGATTTGAATGAGGACGCGGTGTAAAGTGCCATAGTGACCCTCTCAAGAAAGTCTGCCTATTGACAATCATACACAGCGATCGAGATATTTTGCAAATATGCGAGCTTATTGAAAAAAGCTTGGGGTAAAAATTTAGTTTTTGATAATTTTTGACGGCACACATACCATAAAGCCTTAGAGTAACCCATAATTGGAGTAAATTGGAATAAATCACAACATTCCACCTATAGTTCACTTTTTCAACTCCTCCGTAGTCGCTTCCTTCAGTTTGTGGGGCTAGCCCAACCAAATAGAGCGTAGTGGAAAGGAATTTTTAGGCAGTTTACCCAAGCCTCGTACAATTAAAGTGGTAGTCGCCAAACACCGTTCTAGTTTAATTGCACACCTCAAGCATTACTGCTGTAGGCTTTTTTGATGAAGCATCACCTCTGAAAGATGGCGCTTAATTGCTTTTAGAGCCACATTACGAGCGGCATTTAAACCACTATGAGCTTTGTACCCATCCACAGTTGCTACTAATGCAGCCCCCGGTCGATAGCTATCAAACTCAGTCGGGCTTGAAGGGAATTTGCATCCTCTCCAGACAGGCTCGCCCCAAGGGGTAAGACGGCTCGTATTCATCGGACTAACGCGAGTTGTGAGAATTGCATAATCTTGATAAGCAATTCGTTTGACTTGTTCATAGATTTTGCCTTTCAACCAGTAAGCACGTTTTTGATTTGAGCGTCTTGAATATTTCCCGCGTTTGGGTCGCAAATTTCCCAGATGCTCAAAGCTAATCACATTTGCCCGCCAATGATTGGCCAACTCAACAAGCTCGCGGGATACGGCTCTTGAATATTCAATTTCCACAGCAGATAAAGAGTCCCATGCTTTTTTAGCAAAGCCACGGGAAATGATTCCCGTTTTGCCCATTTTGATGGCGATATTTCCTAGATTCCGCTTCCTACGAGCTACATGACGCGACTGGTTAATGAAATGTCTAGCGACTTCAGTCGTTTCGCCTCTGTCGTTGGTTTCTAGGATGCTAGCAATGACGATGAACTTGTCGAGATCCATGTCAATTCCGCAGGTCCGAAACGTGCTTTTTGCCATGATTCCTTTGATGCCACCCGTAGCAGGAACGTATTTTTCAAGTGGAAAAACTATCCACAAAGAACCGTTTTGAACCTGCACTCTAGGGGAGCCTTTTACCCATTGGGTCGGAACGTCAGGGCATTGATACTGATGTTTTATCCACTTCCATGAATCGCCTACCAGCATCTTTAGAACAATAGAAAAACCATCATCCTCTTTCCACATCCCAGCATCGTACTGAGGGTTAAAGTTAAACGCTCCTTGATGGAGCGGTGGCTTGTGGTGCTTGAGCCTTTTTGGGCGATTCAACCATTTTTGATAGGTTGAATTCCAGCTTTTATAAGCACCAATTGCTTGCCTGATGGCTGCTCTCTTCATCCCAGAAGGAAAGCCTTTTACGAAAGGATGATTAGCCGTGAGTAGCTCGTAGTAACGCCAGCCTCCATTTTCTTTTGTCAGGATGCCTTGAGGAGCTTCGGCAATTAGTAGGAAATAGAAATGAACTATCTCGTTATAGGCTGCCTTAGTTGGCTGCATATCAAAACCAGAACGAAGCAATTTCGCCTTGACTGACTTAGTGGCAATGGAAAATCCTTTTTGAGGTTTTAGCATCTTTCGACCTGAGATGTTTGTTGAACTCTGATTTTCAAATCAAGTTGCAAAGCCGATCTATTGACTTACCCCAATATACTCCAATATTCGTGTTTCTAGTAATTAGACAGAGAAATCGTGTAGAAGTAATAATTTTTTCTTCTGCTTTATGCTTTCTGTCTTCTGCCTTCTACCTAGATCCAGAAACGGACATTACCAATACACTGACATACTCCCGAACCTTGAGGAATCGGGATTCTGGATTCAAACAGACAAAGCAAGCATCGCTTGTTTGATATTGCCTAGCCCTATAGGTTGATGCCTCAACCTATAGGATTGTTTTGGGATTCTAGAGTTGAGACCGGATTTTTAGATCTCGCGCATCCACAATACATACCCTATGATGAAAGCCGTCCTATAAGAAGGACGAGGCTTTAAACCCTATTTGTCAGTAAATGCACACCAGCTAATTTAAGTCAGAGACTCAAGATAGTCGCGCACGCGGTTGCGACGCTTGGGTTGGCGGAGTTTTTGCAAAGCTTTGGCTTCAATTTGGCGGACTCGCTCGCGGGACAAGTCCAGAGCTCGACCGATTTCTGCCAACGAGTAGGGGTGTCCGTCGCCCAAACCAAAGCGCATCAGAATAACATCTCGTTCGCGGCTAGTCAAATCTGCCAACAATTGTTGCAAGTCGCGGTGCAGAGCTTCTCGCATCAGCATTTCTTCTGGCGAGATGCTGTCGGTTTCGAGTAAGTCGCCCAACTCTGTATCTTTTTCGTTGCCCACTTTAGTTTCCAGAGAAACAGAGCGAGGAACTCGCAGCAATACTTCCCGAACTTGAGCGGCAGTCATGTCCAATTCGACGCCGATATCTTCGATCGTAGCTGTGCGACCTTTTTCTTGAGATATTTTGCGCTGGGCTTTCTTGATTTTGTTAAGTTTTTCGGTGATGTGGACGGGGAGGCGGATGGTGCGGCTTTGAGTCGCGATCGCCCGCGTGATTCCCTGGCGAATCCACCAGTAGGCGTATGTGCTAAACCGATAGCCCCGTGTCGGGTCGAACTTTTCGACAGCTCGTTCCAGTCCGAGAGTACCTTCTTGTATTAAATCGAGCAATTCTAAACCGCGATTTTGATATTTTTTTGCCACGGAAACCACCAGGCGCAAATTCGCCTTAATCATGTGGTCTTTAGCTTCGATGCCTTCAGCTTGAATTTTTTCGATCGCCTCTACCGTCATCTCGGCCAATTCTGCCCACTGGCGCTTGCCTTCGGCCATAATTCGCTTGAGTTCTGGCACGTCACTGATGCCTGCGGTTAATGCCCAGCGTTCCAGGGAAGGTTTGTGTCCCAATTGTGCAGACAGGCGATCGCGCACTTCTATTAAATGCACGAAGCTTTGAATCAGCCCTTCTTCCTGGGAAGCGACGGTGTTGCGCAATTCCAGCAATTTGATGTAGCGCTGAACTTTTTGAGCTTCGGAGACTTCTTCGTCTCTACCCAAGAGACGCACCCGACCGATTTCCTGTAAGTACAGGCGCACTAAATCTGTAGTGCGGCGGCTAGCGTTTTTTTGCAATTTGGATGCTGTGTCTGCATCTTCAGTCTCTGCTGAGTCTTGGTCGATGGGTTCGTCTCCAGCTTCTTCAGCATCTTCATCCAACACATCTACATCTTGCAAGGGATTGACTCGCAGTTGTTCGTCGAATTCAGCTTGAGCGTAAAAAGAGGTGGCTGGCATAGTGATTTTCTCAATGGCTCCGGGTGAAAAGATGCTACGCTTAGCGGTTATTTATAATTATGATGCCCACTTTGTTAAGACGAAGCATCACCGCTGTTTGTTTCTTTACTAACTTTTCTGACTTTTGTGCTGTTGGAGAGATCGAGCTTTGGCTGCCCCACTTGTTTTACCAAGATTCGGGAAAACGCTAAGAACTTTCTGATGTAACAGTTTGAAGCCCCGAAAAGTGCGTTGTACTTCTTTGTTTATATAGCTAGTATAGATAGAGACTGGCTATAAACAAGTGACCAAGGTCAGAAGTTAAGTTAATCTTCATCACCAATAACCTCGTTCCCGATCACTTCGCCAAAATAGGGATTTTTTTAATAAAACTTTATATAATTCGGGGTTCTTGATTAAATACCCCACAGCTCATAGGAAGCTTAATCCCTTGCACCATATGAGATTCATGGTTTTTTGAGTCTCCCTTATCGAGTTGGCAGTTAAGGGAAAAACCGGGTTTCCTGACAAAAATTCGGCATTTCAACCCAGGAATTCCAGGAAAAAACCCGGTTAATCGATGTATTTGGCGTAGGTTGGGAGTTGGATGTGGCGATCGATCTATAACTTTTTTGGTGTTGGCTGGGGCTTCCCATTTAACCTCACCCAATATGATCGGCATCAAAAACCGGGTCTTTTGAACTCCCGCTGGCACAGAAAGCGTAGGTTTTTCCTCGCCGTTACCTATTGGTGAAAAGTCAAGAATGGCATTGCATTTGTCAATCAGTAAGATTACCGAAAAAACTGTTTTTTTAGGAGTGTAAAATTCGCAATTTGGGGGCGAGGGGCGATCGATATGGCACTCCGGACGTTAGGGAAGCTTGCAGCTATATCGATCGCCTAAATCTCAGTTTTTCACCCAAAATTAGAGCAAGCTGTAAGTATAATTGCTGAGGAGCAAATGCTTCCCTAGGTTAAATTGTCACCGAATAGCATGGGTTTGAAGCCCTTACTCAGGTCGGCAGATTGTGATAAGAGCGGAGTTTAAATCTCCGTTCTTATCACTTCGCACTCAACTGTCAACTGTCAACTGTCAACTGTTTAACAATGCTGTTACCCGATCGAGTTTGAGTGACAATCATTCTCTCTCGCGCCAGTTCAGTTAAACTTAAATTACTAGCGCGGGTAAAGTTTCATCAATTCTCTCACCTGTTCGGCGTGATAGGAACTGCGAGTTAAGGGAGAAGCGACAACTTGCAAGAATCCCAAAGATTCGCCAAACTTTCTCCAAGCATCAAACTGTTCCGGCGGCACAAAATTTTCAACGTTCAAGTGCTTTTGAGTCGGTTGCAGGTACTGTCCCAGGGTCAAAATATCGCAGCCAACAGCCCGCAAGTCTTGCATCGCCTCGCGAATTTCGGCATCTGTTTCTCCCAGTCCCACCATAATCCCGGATTTGGTATAAACGCCCGGTGCGAGTTGGCGGCTGCGTTGCAATAGTTCCAGGGTGCGATCGTACTTTCCTTGCGGCCGCACCTTGCGGTAAAGTCGCTTTACGGTTTCGGTATTGTGGTTGAGTACCTCGGGCCGGGCTGCGAGAATAATTTCTAAAGCTTGCCAGTTGCCGCACAAGTCGGGAATCAAAACTTCTATAGTTGTATCGGGCATTGTCGATCGTACAGCTTGAATGCACTCGACAAACTGAGACGCGCCCCCATCCGGCAAATCGTCGCGGTTAACAGAAGTAATCACAACGTGATTGAGTTTGAGTCGCTGCACCGCCTGCGCCAATCTTTGGGGTTCCGTCGGATCTAAAGCTTGGGGCTTTTTCTCAAAATCGATATCGCAGTAAGGACAGGCGCGGGTACAAGCCGGCCCCATAATCAAAAATGTAGCAGTACCTGCGTTGAAGCATTCGCCGATGTTCGGACACGAAGCCTCTTCGCAAACCGTATTCAGGGATAAATCCCGCAAAATTTCTTTGACGTTGCCGACGCGCTCCCATTGGGGGGCTTTAACTCGCAACCACTGGGGCTTAACTGTCACGCCTGCCTCCGTCTGAGTAGTGTTTTACAAAACATTATACTAGGAGGTGGCTAAGTTTTGACTTAAATGTGATATCTTAAAAATCTATTGACTAATTTCGGGATGTAGCGCAGCTTGGTAGCGCACCTCGTTCGGGACGAGGGGGTCGCAGGTTCAAATCCTGTCATCCCGATTGTTAAAGTAAATCGGATATTCCGCAGCAATTTCGAGGCAGAGCCTCTGGATATTCATTACCAGGCTCTGCCTGGTAACGAGAAATAAGCGCAACTGCGAACGAGTTTTTTAAACGCTCAAATTGCGCCGCAAAAAGCTTTCTAGGGATTCCATTCTCATGCCGTAAATAGATTCTAAGTGCTGGACTTCTTCGGGAGTGCAGAAAAACTCGTTAGCCAGCAATACCCGCAAAGTTCCCAAGCCTTTTTGAGCTTGAGGGTTCAATAAACCCACGGCATTTCGCAATCCGTCAAAGACAACCATTGGCGGGTTAATTACGATCGGTTCGCGCTTGAATAAGCGGCCAAAAATGCGGGCAATGTCGTCTCTGGTCAGCACATCGGGGCCGCCGACTGGTAAAATTTGGTTGCGCGCACCTTCTACTGTTGGCGAGTCTACGGAAATCTTTGCTAAGTCGTCGGTACTGACAACAGAGGTGCGGTTTTTGCCGTCGCCAATCAGCAGGTAAAGTCCGGTTTCTCGAAATCTTTCTGCTAGCGGTAACAAGCTGGAAGCAAAACCGGCTGGCCGCAAAATGGTATAATTTAATCCGCTGTTTTGCAGGTATTTTTCGACTTCTCGCTTGGCTTTGAATACTGCTGAATCTTCGTATCCGCGATCGACTCCCAGTACAGAAAGAAATACAAAGTGCTCAACTCCGGCTTCTTTGGCGCAGTCGATCAGTTCTATGTTGGCGCGGTAGTGTACTGCTTGAACGTCGCCGCCGGTGCCGTGGGTGCTGATGATGTACTGCACTCCTTGGCAAGCTTTTTTGATATCTTTGTCTTGTTTTAAGTCGCCGATAAAAATTTCGGCGCCTCGGTTTTCTAGTTCTGATTCTTGCTGTCTGATTTCTCGTACAATTCGGCGGCCTAGTGCGCCTGTTGCTCCGGTTACTAAGAACATGATTTTTGGGTGTTGGTTGTTATAGAAGAAGGAAGAAGAAAGAAGCTAGGGTTTTAGAAACCCGGTTTCTTAAATTTCTCGTTGCTTAACCTAAGATTTATGTTAGAAACCGGGTTTCTTTTGCCAAGCATCACCTAGGGTTTTAGAAACCCGGTTTCTTGAATTTCTCGTTGCTCAACCTAAGATTTATGGTAGAAACCGGGTTTCTTTTGCCTTAGTCCTATTTATAACTGATAAATCAAATTTCGACAATTACGGGGGCGTGGTCGCTGGGTTTAACTAATTTTCTGGGAGCCATGTCTATTGTACAGTTTTTTGCTTGTTCGTACAAGGGCAAACTGAGATAATGGTGGTCGATTCTCCAGCCGTTGTTGCGGGGAAATGCGGCGGCGCGGTAGTCCCACCAGCTATAATGTCCGCCTTCTGATGTGAATTTGCGAAAGGGGTCGTTTAATCCTAATTCGGTGATTTCTGTTAATGCTTGGCGTTCGGGTATTGATAGGCCAACGGAGTTTGCAGCAGCTTTGGGATTGTATATATCTCGATCGTCCGGTACGATGTTGAAGTCGCCACAAATGCACAGGTTGGGCGATTTGTCTAGTGCTATTTTCAGGTATTCTTGCAGCAGTTTGAGCCAATGCAGTTTGTATTGATACTTCTCGGAACCAACCTCGGAACCGTTGGGAACGTATACGGAAATGATGCAAATATCGTCTATAACCCCGGCTATGAGGCGCTTTTGTTCGTCGAAGCTGCCGACGGTTGCGTCGCCGAGAATGGGGGCAAATCCGGCGCTGACTTGTGACAGGGGCGATCGGCTAAAAATAGCGACGCCGTTGTAGGATTTTTGACCGGAGATGTAGCAGTTGTAGCCGATGTCGAGGAAGGGTTGCAGGGGAAAGTCTTTGTCTGTAACTTTGGTTTCTTGCAAGCAGAGAACGTCGATTTGGTTGGTTTGCAACCAGTTAGTAATGTGTTCTATGCGGATGCGAATTGAGTTGACGTTCCAGGTGGCAATTTTCATTATAGTAAGTAATAGATTAGTCGATTTTAGATTTTAGATTTACTCTGCATCGGAGTGCGATCGGGATGCTCGTGAGCGATGGTCGCCAGTGGGACGCTCTATAGTATAGTACAGTTTGAGGCTGGTGAGTTCGGATGTGCGATCGGCGAAGCTATCCCGAGCGTGAATCGCACGTAAGCGCATTGAGGCAGATTTGGCTGATAGCATGGCGCAAGCTGAGGGATATGGGGTCTTCCTAGAAATTGAACTTCACACCCTGTGATACAATAAATTTAAGCAAGAAATTGTTTTCTTATTAAGTTTTTATTTTTTTAGTTATGACAACAATTACAATTCAAGTTGATGAAGATATTAAGAAGGCGTTTGAAGGGGCTACTCCTGAGACTCAGAAACAGTTAAGCTCGATCATTCAATTGTTTTTGAGAGAAAATTTACACAACAAAACTTTAACAGAGGTAATGGCAGAAATTTCTGATAAAGCACAACAGCGCGGCTTGACACCAGAAATATTACAGGAGATTTTAGCCGATAATGACGAATAGATTTGCGATCGATACTAATGTTTTAATCAGTGCTTTGCTTTTTAAAACCTCAGTACCATTTCGGGCGATCGAATTGGCAGAAAAACAAGGAATAATTTTATATTCTGAAGCGACTTTAAAAGAATTAGAGCAAGTTCTGAATCGTCAAAAGTTTAACAAGTATCTTTCTTTAGAGGACAGAAAGGTATTTTTGCTGAAATTTATCAGTTCTTCTCAGTTAGTTTCTATTACCGAAAAAATCGTAGTGTGTCGAGATGAAAAAGATAATAAGTTTTTAGAGTTGGCTGTTAGTGGTAATGCCAATATAATTGTTACGGGGGATATGGATTTGTTGATATTAAATCCTTTTAGGACAGTAGAAATTATTACTCCCGATATGTTTATTGATAGATTTAGTTAATCGCCAACTCAGTCAGTTATTAATGCTGGTTTTTCAGATACTCAATCAATACAGGCTGGAGTGTGAAAAGTGTTTTCTGACCTTGTTTAATTTTTTCAATTAATAAACGCCGTCCCAAGGATTGCACAGCTTGTAATAATGCTGATGGCGATAATTCGAGATGGGCTGAAATTTTTGATATTTCAACTGGTGCGGCTTCACTAGCTAACGAGGATATCACTTGTTTTTCTGGTTCGGTTAGCCGATCGCACTGCTGCTCCAATAGTGATTCTAAGTCACCTAAGAATAGGGTATCATAGGATAAGAATTCGGAAACGCTGCCGCCGAATAAGTCTTGAATCAATGTGGCAATTATATTTAACCATAAGGGATTGCCTCGGTAAAGGTCGATTAGTTCTGACCATTTCTCCGGTTCTGCTAAACCTTTTTCTCTGAATATTTCTTGTGCTTCTTTTCGCCTTCTAAAGCGGCTATTTCTCTGGGTTTTTCCCAACTCAGGAGGATGAGGCAACTGTTGTGGGATGACTCGGCTATTTGTTTGAAGAATGTGCCGTAATTTTCATAGCCTGGTTGGTAGTGGCCTGCGAGTTGTTGGCTGCTGAAGATGGTTTGGATATCATCGAGGATTAGGAGACAGCGGTGCGATCGCAGATATTCTAGTAGGGGCAATCCCCCCGTGGTTGCCCTTTCTTCGGGGGAGGGGGCGGGCACGGGGGCACCGCCCCTACAGAATTGA